>JAUZRV010000287.1 GCA_030950105.1 Rhodobacterales bacterium
GCGGCATCAGCCGCCCGAACACCCCCAGATATCAACCTTCAACGCACACTCTAAACTCAGTTCAAAACGCCGCCGTCAACCCGGCCGATCCAGTGCGCCGGAAGGAAATACCCGGAGTCTGATGAATAATTCGGGTTAGGACAAGCAACGCCAAAACCGAAAGTATCTTCTTACGCATTCCGCTTCCCCAGCCGAAAAAACCACCGCACCCAAGGCCTATAGCGCATTTTCGGGTTGCGGGTCTATGCCCACGCCCGTTTTGCCTATATCTCCTCCACGTCGACAACCCCGGACAGGCTCTTTATTGCGCCTTTTATCTGGGGCGTTACGGGGAATTCCTGCTTGGTATCAATGGCAATTTCGCCAGGCAAATCGGCACCCAGAATGTTAAAAAAGATCGGCCCGCGCCCGCCGGATTTAACCACTTTCGCCGCGTCGCGCAACACGTTGGAAACCGACGTTACCGCCGCCACATCATCGACAAATATCCGCAATCCGACAGCCCCCGCATCGGCCACAACGCCATCAATCGGCAACACGCCGCGCCCGAGCAATTTGAGTTGCTCACTCTCCATCGTCGCCTCGACGGTGATCACGATTTTGCTGCCGCTGACCAATAAATCCCGTGCTTTTTCAAGGGACTCCGAGAACATCGTCACCTCGTAGGATCCGGTGGTATCGGTCAGTTGCACGAAGGCAAACAGATTGCCGCGCGCCGATTTTCGCACCTGACAGCCGGTCACTTCACCGGCCATTTTGGCCACCGACGGTTGACGTTCGGCAAGCTCCGTTACCTCGTCAAGTGTCATCACTTTTTTGCGCTTGAGCGCCAGCGCGTAATCATCAAGCGGATGCCCCGAAAGATACTGACCGGCGGCGGTGAATTCCTCGGACAGACGTTCGGCGGCGGGCCAATCCTCGGCGGGGCTTAATCGCGGTTCCGGCAAATCTTCACCGGCCTCGCCAAACAGAGACACCTGATTGGAATTTTTCTGTTCATGAATGGCCGCAGAATAGGCCGAAAGCCCATCAAGGCTTTCAAATATCCGGCGGCGGTTTTTATCAAGCTGATCAAAGGCACCGGCGCGCGCCAGCATCTCTAATGGCCGCTTGCCGACCCGTTTAAGATCGACCCGCCGCGCCATATCAAACACGGTCGAAAACGGGCGGTCTTCGCCGTCGATTTTGCGCCCTTCGGTGATCAGCTTCATCGCCTCGACCCCGACGTTTTTCAACGCGCCCAGCGCATAAATCAATTCGCCGTTCCGCACGCGAAACGTTGCCTCGGAACGGTTCACACAAGGCAGAACATACGGTAATTGCAGCTTTTTCTTTACTTCCGAAAAATACACGGCAAGTTTGTCGGTGAGGTGAATATCGCAGTTCATCACCCCGGCCATAAATTCCATCGGATGATTGGCCTTGAGCCACGCAGTTTGATAAGACACCACCGCATAGGCCGCCGCGTGGGATTTGTTAAACCCGTAATTGGCGAATTTTTCAAGAAGGTCAAACACGCCTTTGGCGGTCTTTTTGTCGACCCCGTTTTCCTGCGCGCCTTTTTCGAATTTTGGCCGCTCCTTGGCCATTTCTTCAGCAATCTTTTTCCCCATCGCACGGCGCAACAGATCGGCACCGCCAAGGGAATATCCCGCCATTTCCTGCGCGATCTGCATCACCTGTTCCTGATACACAATGATGCCCTGCGTTTCGGCCAAAAGATGGTCGATCAACGGGTGCACGCTTTCGATTTCCTTGAGACCGTTTTTGACCTCGCAATAGGTCGGAATATTCTCCATCGGGCCGGGCCGATAGAGCGCCACAAGGGCCACGATATCCTCGATACAGTTGGGTTTCATGCGCTTGAGCGCGTCCATCATGCCGCTTGATTCCACCTGAAAAACAGCGACGGTTTTGGCCGAGGCATAAAGCTCGTAAGTCTTTGTGTCGTCTAGAGGAATCAAACCGATATCATTCAATCCGCCCTCGGGGGGGGTGAATAATTCGGTGCCGTCTGCGGCAATATGAAGGGGGCGGCCCTCGCCGATGATCTGATCCACTGCGTTCTGGATCACAGTCAGGGTTTTGAGGCCGAGAAAATCGAATTTGACCAGCCCCGCCTGTTCGACCCATTTCATGTTGAACTGGGTGGCGGGCATGTCGGATTTGGGGTCTTGATAAAGCGGCACCAGCGCATCCAATGGCCGGTCGCCAATCACCACACCGGCGGCGTGAGTAGAGGCGTTGCGCAGCAATCCTTCGACCTTTTGACCGTAGTTTAACAGGCGCGCGACGACTTCTTCGTTTTTGGCTTCTTCGCGCAATCGCGGCTCGTCTGCCAATGCTTTTTCGATGCTGACGGGTTTGACGCCTTCCACCGGAATCATCTTGGAGAGGCGGTCCACCTGCCCGTAGGGCATTTGCAAAACACGGCCGATATCGCGCACCGCAGCCTTGGACAAAAGACCGCCGAATGTGATGATCTGGCCGACCTTGTCGCGGCCATATTTCTGCTGCACATAGCGGATCACTTCTTCGCGGCGGTCCATGCAAAAATCAATATCGAAATCGGGCATAGACACCCGTTCCGGGTTGAGAAATCGTTCAAAAAGAAGGGCATAGCGCAACGGATCCAGATCGGTGATGGTCAACGCATAGGCCACCAAAGACCCCGCGCCGGAGCCACGACCGGGACCGACGGGGATGGCCTGATCTTTGGCCCATTTGATGAAATCGGCAACGATTAGAAAATAGCCGGGGAACCCCATGCCTTCGATAATTCCAAGTTCGAAATCAAGGCGTGCCTCGTATTCTTCGACGGTGGCCGCGTGCGGGATCACAGAGAGGCGCATTTTGAGACCGGCGTGGGCCTGTGCGCGCAGTTCTTCGATTTCATTGTCGGCAAAACGCGGCAAAATCGGGTCGCGCCTCTCGGATTTCACTGCGCAACGCTTCGCGATTTCCACTGTGTTTTCAATAGCTTCCGGAAGGTCCGCAAACAACGTCGCCATCTCTTTTGGTGACTTGAAATAGTGCTGCGCGGTGAGGCGGCGGCGCGGGGTTTGTTGGTCGACATAGGCGCCGTCGGCGATGCAGATCAGGGCATCGTGGGCCTCATACATGGAAGTTTCGGGAAAATAGACGTCGTTGGTGGCCACCAGCGGCAAGCCCATCGCATAAGCCATTTCAAGGAACGGGCCTTCGGTAAGGCGTTCGGATTCGGGTTGACCGGCCTCGGAAGGATGGCGCTGCAATTCGACATAAAGACGGGTTGGAAACGCCTCGGCAAGGCGGGTCATCAAGGCCTTGGCGGCGGGGCGTTGCGCGGTGCGCAGCAAGCGGCCAACCGGACCATCGGGACCACCGGACAGGCAAATCAACCCGTCCGAATATTGCGCCAGTTCATCCAGTGAAACCTGCGGCAACTGCCCGCCGTTATCAATATAGAGACAGCTGTTGATCTTCATCAAATTGTCATAGCCCGCCTGATTTTGGGCCAGTAAAACAAGGGGTGCGGGGTCTTTTAGACGTTCCCCCGGCGCGGTGGAGATATAGGTAAGATCGACCTGACACCCAATGATCGGCTGGATGCCACCCGCCACCGCGCCCACCGAAAATTCAAGCGCGGCAAACATGTTATTGGTATCGGTCAAGGCGACCGCGGGCATACCGGCAGCGGCACAAAGCGCGGGCAGTTTTTTCATCCGCATCGCCCCCTCAAGAAGGGAATATTCGGAGTGCAGGCGCAGGTGTATAAAGGTTGGATTGGTCATATGCAAAGGTAGCGCGTCACGCCGGAATTGGGAACCGTATTGTTAGGGTTGACAGTTGGTAATCGCAGCGCCCGCAAGCGGAGTCGAAAAACCCCCAAAACGGCGATAATCCCTTTGTTAACAAGGGAAATTGGCGAAAAACCGGCGTATGTATCACGTATGGTTCGCGTGCATACGCTTGTGCGTGTTTTCAGAGATTAACAGAGCGGACGATGTCCAATGCCCCCAATGTTACCAAAGCGTTAAAGCCGGCATTCCCGAGGCATGGTTTGCGGCAGGCTGCTTTGCACACTCCAAAACCCCGAGTCGGATGTCAAAGCAGCATCGACGTAAATCCGCCGATTTTCGGGCAATTCCTGCCCCCAATCCATCGAGAAAGCTGCGCGGTTCAGAATGGTTGGCGCTGTCAACCACAGCTGCCAAAATGAAACATGGCTTAAACTTAAATTTTTATTTACAGCAGCTTACGCATTTATCGATCAATAATAGAAAACACCTCCAAAAAAAACACTTGATTAAAAAATGAATCCCTCGTTAACTTGTCTTTGATGTAAATCAACCAAGGCTCGCGTTTCTTCTACGCCGCATCGAGGACACGCACATATGGGCAAACCATGAGTAACGCGGCGGGTTTAAAACATGGATATCACGTTTCTTCTAAACGGAGAGACTGTGGAGCTTGGCGGGGTTTCCCCAACCTACACATTTCTGGAATTTCTGCGCGAATATCGCGGCCTTAATGGCACCAAAGAAGGCTGTAACGAGGGCGATTGCGGGGCCTGTAGCGTTATGGTCACCGACGGGGATGGCGCGCGGGCGATCAATTCCTGTATTCTGTTTTTGCCGCAACTGCATGGCAAAGCGGTGCGCACCGTTGAAGGCATCAGCGGGCCAAATGGCGAGTTGCATCCGGTGCAACAGGCGATGATCGACCATCACGGAGCGCAATGCGGATTTTGCACACCGGGGTTTGTGGTGTCGATGGCGGTGGCGCATCTAAACGGTGATACAGATTTTGATACAGCACTTGCGGGGAACCTGTGCCGCTGCACCGGATATGCACCGATCATTCGCGCCGCTGAGGCGGCGGCGGATGTGCCGGTGCCGGACTGGATCAAAGACGATTTGACAATTCTTGACGGGCGACACGGGGCGCATCCCCTGGTGCCGGATTCGTCGGATGCGCTGGCGGCAATATTGCTTGATAACCCCGACACGACGGTGATTGCAGGGGCGACAGATGTTGGCCTGTGGGTCACCAAGGGGCTGCGAGAATTGTCGCCAGTGGTATTTTTGGGCGGCTGTGAGGATTTGAAAAACATCGAAGTCAGCGCAACGGAATTTCGCATCGGGGCCGGTGTGAATATCAATGAACTTGGCGCGTTGATGGACGAATACCACCCGTCATTTGGCGATATGATCCGCAGGTATGGGTCCTTGCAGGTGCGCGCCGCGGCAACGATTGGCGGCAATATTGCCAATGGATCACCGATTGGCGACGGGCCACCGGCGTTGATTGCGCTTGGCGCGACATTGCATTTGCGCCGTGGCGATGTGCGGCGCGAGGTGTTGTTGGAGGATTATTTCATCGCTTATGGCAAGCAGGACCGCGCAAAAGGCGAGTTTGTCGAAGCGGTGAGAATCCCAAGGCAAGAAGACCGGTTAAAGTGTTACAAACTGTCCAAACGGTTTGATCAGGATATTTCGGCGGTCTGTGGCTGTTTCAATATTACCGTGGTGAACGGTGTGGTGACACAGGCGCGCATTGCTTTTGGCGGGATGGCGGCGACGCCCAAACGCGCGGGTCATGTTGAGGCGGCATTGGTTGGCCAGCCGTGGAACAGCGAAACCGTGGCGGCAACGCGAGGTGCTTGGGATAAGGATTTCACCCCGATGTCGGATATGCGGGCCTCGGCGGCCTATCGGATAGTGACGGCGCGCAATCTTTTGACGCGGTATTTTATGGAAGATAGCGGAATTGCGACCAATGTTTTGGAGGTAGAGGCATGAGCGTCGGGAAATCACTGGCCCATGATGCGGCCCCTTTACATGTAACCGGACAGGCGCGGTATGTGGATGATATTCCGGTGCCGGCCGATACGTTATCCTTGGCGTTTGGCACATCAAGCGTGGCGCGCGGGCGCATCGTTTCAATGGATTTGACGGCTGTGCGGGGGGCGCATGGTGTTGTGGCGGTTTTGACAGCGGGTGACCTGCCGTTCGAGAACGACGTATCCCCGTCTGCGCATGACGAACCGTTGCTGAGCGATGGCAGCGTGCATTATGTCGGGCAGCCGTTGTTTCTTGTGGTGGCGCAAAGTCATTTGTTGGCACGCAAGGCGGCACAATTGGCGGTTGTGGAGTATGACGAGGCGACGCCGATCCTGACCATTGACGAAGCCTTAACCGCCGATAGCCGGTTTGAGGACGGGCCGCGGATCTATACCAAGGGTGATGCCGGTGCGGCGATTGAGGCGGCTGCGCATGTTGTCGAGGGGTCGATGGAAATCGGCGGGCAAGAGCATTTTTACCTCGAGGGGCAAGCGGCGTTGGCATTTCCGCAAGAGGGCGGCGATATGGTGGTTCATTCGTCCACCCAGCATCCCACCGAAATCCAGCATAAAGTGGCCAATGCACTGGGCGTTGGCATGCACGCCGTGCGGGTGGAAATCCGGCGGATGGGTGGCGGATTTGGCGGCAAGGAAAGTCAGGGCAATGCGTTGGCGATTTCCTGTGCGGTGGCGGCGCGGTTGACCGGACGCGCGTGCAAGATGCGCTATGATCGAGATGACGATATGATGATCACCGGCAAGCGCCATGACTTTAGGATCACCTATCGAGCGGGATTTGATGATGATGGTTTGCTTGCGGGGGTTGAGTTTGTGCAATATGCGCGCTGTGGGTGGGGGCTTGATCTGTCGATACCTGTGGCCGACCGTGCGATGTTGCATGCCGATAATGCGTACTTTCTGCCGACCGCGCGGATTGAAAGCCATCGATTGAAGACCAATACGCAATCGGCCACCGCCTATCGCGGGTTTGGCGGGCCACAGGGGATTGTCGGGATCGAACGGGTGATGGACCATATTGCCCATGACCTCGGGGTCGATCCCTATGAGGTTCGGCGGAAGAACTTTTATGCCTCCGGCGGGAGTATTTCGGGCAAGATGAAACAGCAGACCACGCCACAAACGACGCCTTATGGGATGGTGGTCGAGGATTCTATTTCGGCGGAATTGACGGCAGCGCTGATTGAAAAATCGGAGTATACAGCGCGGCGGGCGGCGATTGCCGATTGGAACGCCAAAAATCCGGTGTTGAAAAAGGGGATTGCCCTGACGCCGGTGAAGTTTGGCATATCGTTCACGTTGACCCATCTTAACCAGGCGGGGGCGTTGGTGCATGTGTATCAGGATGGATCGGTGCATTTGAACCATGGCGGCACCGAGATGGGGCAAGGGTTGTTTTTGAAGATGGCCCAAGTGGCGGCGGCGCGATTTGGCGTGTCGACCGACGTGATCAAGATCACCGCGACCGATACCGCCAAAGTGCCCAATACATCGGCGACGGCGGCGTCGAGCGGATCGGATTTAAACGGAATGGCGGTGCAAGCGGCCTGTGATACCATTCGCGCGCGTATGGCGACGTTTTTGGCGGCGTATCATCAGAGCGATGTGGAGACGGTGCGGTTCGAGGGGGATGGCGTTGTCATTGGGAAGGTGCGGTTGAGTTTCGCCAAGGCGGCGCAGCTTTGCTATGAAAACCGGATCAGCCTGTCATCGACGGGGTTTTATAAGACGCCCGACATCACATGGGACCGGATCAAAGGCCAAGGGCGGCCATTTTATTATTTTTCATACGGGGCGGCGGTGACCGAGGTGGTGATTGACACGCTTACCGGGGAAAACCGGATTTTGCGGGTGGATATAATTCATGATGCCGGCGCGTCGTTGAATCCAGCACTTGATATTGGGCAGGTAGAGGGCGCCTATGTGCAAGGGGCCGGATGGTTGACCACCGAAGAATTGATCTGGGACGAAAAGGGCATGCTGCGAACCCATGCGCCATCGACCTATAAAATTCCGGCCTGCGGGGATCGGCCCGATATTTTTAATGTCGCGCTTTGGGACGGTGAAAACCGCGTTGAGACGATTTACCGGTCAAAAGCGGTGGGCGAACCGCCGTTCAATTTGGGGATTTCTGCGTTTATGGCGTTATCGGATGCGGTGGCGGCGAATGGCGACGGGTATCCGGCGATGGATGCTCCGGCAACAGCAGAGACGATTTTGAACACTGTGATGCGCGTGAAAAATGGGGTTTGATCGCAATGGGTTAGCGGAGGCGGTTGCCCGTCACGGGCGCGTGGTGCGCGTGGTGACTGCATCGGTTCAAGGGTCAAGCCCGCGCGAGGTCGGGGCGGCTATGCTGGTTTGGAAGGACGGGCAAAGCGGCACGATTGGCGGCGGGGCGTTGGAGTATCAGGCGGCAAATGCGGCGCGGGAAATGACCGATGCTGTGCGGTTGACGCGTCATTCGTTGGGACCGGACCTTGGGCAATGTTGCGGCGGGGCGGTGCAATTGTTGGCCGAGGTTTATGACGCGCAATCACTTGCGGAATTTGGCGTGGCGCAAGTGGTGGCGCGTTCGGTGACACCGGATAGCGAGATGCCGTTGGCGGTGAAGCGGCTGATTACGACGGCGCGCGCCCATGGCACCCGGCCCGTGGCGCAGTTGTTGCAGGGCTGGATGATTGAGCCGGTGGAACAACCGCAGCGCAATTTGTGGATATGGGGCGCGGGACACGTGGGGCGCGCATTAGTGGATGTCATGGCCCCCCTGCCCGATCTGGCGATCACATGGGTGGATACAGGTTTGGAGAGGTTTCCGCAGGATATGGCGCACAATGTTGCGGTGTTGCCTGCGGTGAACCCGGTGGTTTTAGTGGCCCGTGCGCCGCAGGACGCCGAACATTTGATTGTGACCTATTCGCATGCTCTTGATCTTGAATTATGCCATGCCTTGCTTGGACACGGGTTTGATTCTGCCGGATTGATCGGATCAAAAAGCAAATGGGCACGGTTTAAAGGCCGGTTGCGGGCGTTGGGACATGGGGCGGCGCAGATTGAGCGGATCACCTGCCCGATTGGCAATCCGGAGATGGGCAAACATCCGCAAGAAATTGCGATAGGCGTGGCGGCGGCGATGCTGCGACCGGCGTCGCAAAGCGAACAGAATTTGAACAGGGAGATACCGGCATGAGTGATCTTTTATTGTCTTTGAAGGGGCTGACCAAAGCCTATCCCGGGGTGGTCGCCAATGATAATGTGTCGTTTGATATTGCCAAAGGCGAGGTGCATGCGCTTTTGGGGGAAAACGGGGCCGGGAAATCAACCTTGGTGAAGATGATTTACGGGTTGGTAAAACCCGATAGCGGCGAAATGCGGTTGAACGGCGAAGTGTTTACCCCCGCCGAACCACGGGCGGCGCGCGCGTCAGGTGTGGCGATGGTTTTTCAACATTTCTCTTTGTTTAATGCATTGAATGTGGCGGAAAATATCGCGCTGGGCATGGAAAACCCGCCCAAGCAAAACGCATTGGCGGCACGGATTTCGGAAGTGTCCGAGGCCTATGGTTTGCCGCTTGATCCGTTTCGCACGGTCGGGGATTTGTCGGCTGGCGAACGTCAGCGGGTCGAAATTATCCGCTGTTTGTTGCAAGACCCAAAATTGTTGATCATGGACGAACCAACCAGCGTTCTGACGCCGCAAGAGGTGGAGATCCTGTTTGAAACCCTGCGCAAGTTGAAGGCGGAAGGGACGTCTATTCTCTATATTTCTCATAAGCTTGAGGAGATAAAGGCGCTGTGTGACCATGCCACGATTTTGCGATTGGGCAAGAATGTCGGCACCTGCACACCCGCAGAATCGACGGCGGCAGAGATGGCGGAAATGATGGTTGGCAGCAGTTTGCAAACACCGGAGCGGTCGGGGCGCGAATTTGGGAATGTGGTTTTGGAATTGACCGATTTGAGCGTGTCGGCGCCGGGTGAATTTGGCACCACATTGCAGGATATCACCATGTCGGTGCAAGCCGGACAGGTGTTGGGCATCGGCGGGGTTGCAGGCAACGGGCAGGACGAATTACTTGGCGCGTTGTCGGGGGAATTACCGTCCAGTCCGGGCACGATCAAGTTGGACGGGCGGCCGATTGGCGATTTTGGCCCCAACGAGCGGCGGGCATTGGGATTGTTGACTGCACCCGAGGAACGGCTTGGCCATGCGGCGGCACCGGACATGAGTTTGACAGAAAACGCGATGTTAACCGGGGCGATCCGCGAAGGTTTGGCCAACAAAGGGTTTCTGAATTGGGGCAAAGCGGCGGATTTTGCCCGCAAAATTATCGAGGAATTCGATGTCCGCACACCGGGACCGGAAAATGCGGCGCGGTCGTTGTCGGGCGGGAATTTGCAGAAATTCGTGATCGGGCGCGAGGTGTTGCAACGGCCAGAGGTTTTGGTGGTTAATCAGCCGACGTGGGGTGTGGATGCGTCTGCGGCGGCATCGATCCGGCAGGCGTTGCTTGATCTGGCAGCGGGGGGCGCGGCGGTGATTGTCATTTCACAGGATCTGGATGAATTGATGGAAATTTCCGACCATTTTGCAGCACTTAATGAAGGGCATTTGTCGGAGGCGTTGCCGGCGGCGGATTTAACGGTGGAGCAGATCGGGTTGATGATGGGTGGCGCGCACGGGATGGAGGTTTCGCATGTTGGATAGAGTCAGGCACATGAGTATTTGGAGCAAGATGAAATCACAAAGAAAAACCGTGAGGGGATTTCAGGATGTTTAAGTTGGAGAAGCGGCCACAGCCGTCGAAAATGTGGACATTGTTGACGCCGCCGCTTGCGGTGCTGGCGACGATGATCTTTGGCGGGTTGCTGTTCGGGTTGTTGGGGAATCCGCCAGTGGAAGCAATCCGCACGATTTTCTGGGATCCGTTGTTCGGGGAATTTGCGTTCTATTACCGGCCGCAATTACTGGTTAAAGGCGGGCCGTTGATCTTGATCGCGATTGGGCTTTCGCTCGGGTTTCGGGCGGGGATCTGGAATATCGGGGCCGAGGGGCAGTATATTATGGGCGCTATTTTTGGCGCAGGCGCGGGTCTGGCGTTTTATCCGATGGAAGCATTTTATATTTTTCCAATCATGGTGATCGCCGGCGCGATAGGCGGGATGTTATGGGCTGGAATCCCCGCGTTTTTGAAGGTGAAATTTGGCACTAACGAGATTCTGGTGTCCTTGATGCTTGTCTATGTGGCGGAGCAGTTGTTGGCATCTATGTCGTTGGGGTTGTTGAAAAACCCGGATGGTTTCGGATTTCCGGGGTCGCGCAATTTGCAGCAATACGCCAGTGCGCATAATGCCGAGTTGATCACCGGCACCGGTATGCATTGGGGTGTGGTGGCGGCATTTATAGCGGTTATTTTCAGCTATATCCTGCTTAACCGGCATATGTTGGGGTTTTCGATCCGGTTGACCGGCGAAGCGCCCAGAGCGGCAAAGTTTTCAGGGGTGTCCCCTGCCCGTTTGATCCTGTTTTGTCTGGGCACATCGGGTGCATTGGCGGGACTTGCGGGGATGTTCGAAGTGGCGGGACCGGCGGGGCAGATCAGTATTGATTTCAACACCGGATACGGCTTCACCGCGATTATTGTCGCGTTTCTGGGCCGGCTCCATCCGGTTGGGATACTGCTCGCGGGGTTGTTGATGGCGCTGACCTATATTGGCGGCGAGATTGCACAATCCAATCTGGGCCTGCCAGCGGCGGCGATCCAACTATTCCAAGGGATGTTGTTGTTCTTCCTGTTGGCGGTGGATTTGTTGACCAATTTCCGTATTCGTCTCGCCTCAAGCCGCCGTAAGGGAGTTGCATAATGGATCTTTCTTCAATCAATCCGATATTATTGTTGGCGTCTTTGATGGTTGCCGCGACGCCTATTTTGTTGGCTGCCATTGGTGAATTGGTGGTCGAACGTGCGGGCGTTTTGAACCTTGGTGTCGAGGGCATGATGATCACCGGCGCGATTTGCGGATTTGCCATTGCGGTGGAAACCGGATCGCCGGTTTTGGGGTTCATTGCGGCAGCGGTCGGGGGGGCGGTGTTATCGCTGTTGTTTGCGCTGCTCACGCAGTTTGCCCTTGCCAATCAAGTGGCATCGGGGCTTGCCTTGACGTTGTTCGGACTGGGCCTGTCGGCGTTGTTGGGGCAAGGCTATGTCGGGGTGAAACCGCCATCGACGCCGCAACTTGATATTCCGCTGCTGAGCGATATTCCGGTCTTGGGACCGATCCTGTTTAACCATGATCCGATGGTCTATGTTGCCTTGGGTATTTTGGCGGCAACATGGGCGGTTTTGAAATACAGCCGTATGGGATTGGTGTTGCGCGCAGTCGGTGAAAACCACGAAGCAGCGCACGCGCTGGGATATAAAGTGGTGCGGATACGGGTGTTGGCAATCATGTTCGGCGGGGCCTGTGCGGGACTTGGCGGGGCCTATGTGTCGTTGATCCGGGTGCCACAATGGACCGAGGGCATGACCGCAGGTGCGGGATGGATTGCCCTTGCGTTGGTGGTGTTTGCCAGTTGGAAACCGTGGCGGGTTCTTATGGGGGCCTACCTGTTTGGCGGGGTCACGGTTTTGCAGCTTAATCTACAGGCGGCGGGCATTGCCATTCCGGTCGAATACCTATCGATGTCGCCCTATATTATTACCATTGTCGTGCTGGTCATTATGTCCACGCACCGAAGTGGCGCGCCGGCATCCCTTGGCAAGAACTTCCATGCCTCGGGATAAGGCCTTATAAGATTACCAGAATCATCAATAAGAACCACCAACAGGGGAACCTAGAACATGAAAATTACGAAAATCCTGACCACAGCGGCGCTTGCGCTTGGCATGGCGACGGCGGTAATCGCCGGAAGCCATTCCGAAAAAACCAAAGTCGGTTTTGTCTATGTCGGCCCAGTGGGCGACGGCGGCTGGACCTTTGAGCACAACAATGGCCGTTTGGCAGTTGAAGCGGAATTCGGCGATAAAGTCGAAACCGTCTTCGTCGAAAGCGTGCCCGAAGGTGCCGACGCCGAACGCGTGATGACCCAAATGGCCTTGAATGGTGCCGATCTGATTTTCACAACCTCGTTTGGCTATATGGACCCGACGATCAATGTTGCGGCCAAATTCCCGAATGTGCGGTTTGAACATGCCACAGGGTATAAAACCGCCGATAACGTATCGGTTTATTCGGCACGTTTTTATGAAGGCCGCGCCGTGCAAGGCACCATCGCAGGCCGCATGACCGAATCCAATATCATCGGTTACATCGGATCGTTCCCGATCCCCGAAGTGATCCGTGGCATCAATTCCGCCTATATTCACGCCAAAAAAGTAAACCCGGATGTGACGTTCAAAATCGTTTGGGCCTACACATGGTTTGATCCGGCAAAAGAAGCAGACGCAGCCAAGGTTCTGATTGAACAGGGCGCGGATGTTATTTTGCAACACACCGATTCCACCGCACCTTTGGCGGCGGCGGCTGCTGCGGGCAATGTGATCGGTTTCGGTCAGGCATCTGATATGGCCGAATTTGCCGACGGCCCACGGGTTTCGTCGATCATCGACAACTGGGCCCCCTATTATATCGAGCGCACCCGCGCCGTCATGGATGGCACATGGACAAGTGTGAACACATGGGACGGCATTGCCCAGGGTATGGTTGGCATTGGTGAAATCACCGACCGCGTTCCTGCGGATGTGAAAGCCGAAGCAACCGCGTTGAAAGACAGCATTGCATCGGGCGACTACCATCCGTTCACAGGTCCGTTGAAAAAACAGGACGGCAGTGATTGGTTGGCCGCTGGTGAAACAGCAGACGACGGCACATTGGCGGGTATGAACTTCTATGTTGAAGGCATCGAAGGCGATATTCCGGGCTAAGCCACACAAAAGTAATGTAAAACGCAGCAAGGTCCGGTTTTCCGGACCTTGCTTTTTTTGGGGCAATGGCAATGGTCAGCGGGTAAATAACAATTGCCCAAAGGAAGCGCGCCAAATGAAAAACCTGACCATAATTGCTGCTGCTGTGATGATGCCAAATTGGGCATTTGCCCTTGGGCCTGCCGATTTAGCCCGAATTATTCATCAGACTCCGGGTATTTCCT
>JAUZRV010000288.1 GCA_030950105.1 Rhodobacterales bacterium
ATGCTTGAGGGCGGAGTCTGCCTGAAATCAGGGGAGCGGGGTAAAATAGTCGCGAAAGCGGCCGCAAAACGGCTGGTGCCGTGAACCCGAGCGGCAATCGACAACTTCCGCATGCCGAAAGCCATGTTGTTCAGAGTTTCCTTAGGGAAAATCGTCCACACATGCCGCCATATTGGCCGAGCTTGCCCAGTATGGCAATTGATGCCGCGCGCCACTTCCCTTATGTTGCGTTGAATTCTGCCCAACAGGTGCTCTTGATGTCTCTCAATCTACAATTGCAGGCCGACAAAGCCATGGCCGCCCTCAACAACCGCCAATTCAAAACTGCCGTGAAAACGACCAAAATGGTATTGAAGTCCAACCCGGATCAGCCATTTTTTGCCAATATTTGTGGCCTCGCCCTCTGTGGACTTGGACAACACCGCAATGCGATCCCTTATTTTCAAAAAGCGATCCACCTAAGCCCCGATACTGTCGAGGCACATCGCAACCTTGCCCAGACCCTGATTTTACTTGATCAAAATGAAAAGGCACGCAATTACGTCGAAAAAATCCTTGGCCGGTTTCCCAACGATAGCGATCTTTTGTATTTACTGGCGCAGGCCCACTATAAAACCAATGCTTTTGACGCTGCTCTTGACGCCGCGACCCGCGCGATTACCGCCAATCCGGCACTTGGCAAAGCCTATAATTTGCGCGGTATTGTGCGCCGCCATATCGAGGATCCCAACGGGTCTATCGCCGATTATAGCAAGGCTATCGACCTCAACCCGAACGATGTCGAGGCGCTGTCCAATATCGCCGTTCCTTTGATGCTGCTCAATCAATCGGACGCGGCTATCGAGGCCCTTGAAAAGGCCCTCGAGATTGCCCCGAAACATATTTCCTCGCTGGAACGCTTGGCCGGTGTTTTTAACGATACCGGACGTTTTGACGAAGCGAGGGATGTCTTGCTGCAAGTGCTGAAAATTGCCCCGAAACATCCGTCTGCTTTGGCCAATCTTGCGCCGCTTTTGCCGGTTGATGATATTGGTGGGTTTTTACCACGCCTGACGGCGGGGTTTTCTTCTGCGCCCAAGGGGTCACTCGACAAAATCAACCTCGGCTTTGCGATCTGGACCGCCTACAAACGCAGCGGAGACGAGAAAGAAGCCCTGCGCTGGCTCGACATTGCCAACACGCAGGCCTATGCGATTGCACCCTACAATCTCGGCGAAAAAGCCGCCTTCCAAGAGCGTTTATTTGCGCCCTTCACCTCTGGAAAAGCCATCAAAAGCCCACAAATACAAGACCCTGCACCGATCTTTGTGCTTGGGCTGATCCGGTCGGGCACCACATTAACCGAACAGGTGATATCTTCGCATCCCACCGTATTCGGCGCGGGCGAACTTGGCGCTGCCGGTTATCTGATCACCAAAATGGACAAGGACGGCACCGATTTTGACGCCAACCAAGCCGCTAGTTTCGCCAAAGCCTACCGTAATTCTCTGCCAGAAATGCCAACCGGCACCCACGCATTTATCGACAAAATGCCCGGTAACTATCGGCTGATCGGGCATTTGATCGCTGCATTTCCCAATTGCAAAATCCTGAACCTGTCACGCGATCCACGCGCCGTGGCGTGGTCGATCTGGCGCAATTATTTTGCCACCAACAACCATGCCTATGCCTATAATTTTGAGGCGATGGCACAGCATTTTAACCTTTATCGTCAAACCATGAACCGTTGGCATGCGCTTTATCCCGATCACATAATGGACGTATCGTACCGTGATCTGGTTTCGGACATCAGCGCCACAAGTCGCGCGCTCGCCGGTTTTTGCGATATTGAATGGGTCGAGGCAATGATGAACCCGCAAGAAAACAAACGCGCCGTCATGACCGCAAGCGCCCATCAAGTGCGTCAGAAAGTGCATACAAAATCTGTTGCGGGCTGGCAAAAATATGCCGACACATTGGCACCTTTAATTGATGGTCTTGATCCTGAATTATGGCCGGAAATCAACGAAACATAGGGGTAAAATGCAAAATGGCGCACCTGTTAAGGCGCGCCATTTCCAATATTTTTACCTGCCTACTTTTGTGAAATGCGTCCATCCGTATAGGGGGAATAGGGTCCTTTGGCCGCCATATATTCGGCCAGAACATCGGCCAAATCCGGCCCGAAATCATAGACATTCATCGCCGAGCGGAACATTTTGTAGCCATCGCCACCACCGCGCACATAGTTGTTAGACACCAGACCATAGGTTTTGGCCGGATCAATCGCGGCCCAAGCCCCGCCTTCCATCACCATAACCTCCTGGATACGGCCCTCGTTGGGGGCAATCGAGGCGTCAAACGTAAACTTGATACCCGCCACTTGCGGGAACCTGCCTTTGACTTCTTCGACCTGTGAAACCCCGTTTTCAAGCGCGTCAATCACCGTTTGGCCGGTCACCTGAAACGTCGCGAGCGTGTTCTGGAACGGCAGCACAGCAAGCACATCGCCCATCGTCACCTTGCCCGCAGCAATCGACGAACGCACCCCGCCGGAATTGGCAATCGCGATTGAAATTCCTTGTGATTTCACCCGATCAAGCATCGCGTCAGCCACCAGATTGCCCATCGCACATTCCTGCACGCGGCAAATCGAACGGTCACCTTCGATGGCTCCCGCCGCTTCGGCCACAACTTGCTGGCGGATGCTTTCAAGTGGTCCGGCCAGTTCGGCAATCCGGGTCACCGTATCACCGTCTTCGGCAACAGCGGCGTCCATAATAATCGGCTCACCTTCGGCGGTTATAATTTCACCGGCATCGTTAAACGTGACATTCAATTCACCGAGAAATTTACCATAGGCATAGGCCTGCACAATCGCGGTGCTGCCAACCATGGTTGGATACGGCCCTTTGGCGCGCTCCGACGTATTGGACAGATAGGTATTGGAATGGCCGCCCACAATCACATCGACCCCTGTCGTTTCTGCGGCAACCCGTTGATCAACGACATAACCGGAATGTGACAAAACGATGATCTTGTTCACGCCTTGCCCCGTCATTTTATCCACCTCGGCCTGCACCGCGCCAACCGGATCGGTAAAGATCACATTGGCGCCCGGACTTGCCAATTCATCGGTGTCCTGCGGGGTAATGCCGATCAAACCGAGCCTTTCACCACCGCGTTCGATCACAATGGATTTCGTTAGCTTACCCGCCAGCATTTCTTCGCCGGAATAATCAGCGTTTGACATCAACACCGGAAAATTCAGCGCATCCATAAAGCCACGCAACACTTCGGGACCGTCATCGAATTCGTGATTGCCCACGGTCATCGCATCATAGCCGAGTTTGTTCATCATCTCGGCGGCAACGGTGCCTTTGTAGTATGTATAAAACAGCGTGCCCTGAAATTGATCGCCGCCGGAAACAAGAATGGAATTCTTGCTGCGCGCCCGCGCATCCGCAACAGCCGTGATTAAACGGGCGGTGCCACCAAAGCATTTGCCCTCGGCGTTATTCTCGGCCGAACACCCCGAATCATATTTACTGATCGGTTCGAACCGCGCGTGAAAATCATTGGTGTGCAGGATGGTAAGCGTATAATCGGCAGCGGCGGCACCGGCGCTCAACGCGAGGGCGGCAGCACTGCAAAGAAATTTATTTAGCATCGGAGGGTCCTCTCTATTTTTCTATCAGCGCATGGTGCATTGCGACGCCAAAAGAGTCAAAGACACATTCGAGCCGGTTTGATACTTGACCACTGTCGCGCAGACAGGCATCACCACGCCCATGTTGATTTACAAAATCCTGCGCGACGATGAATGGCGCGCCCTTCGTGCAACTGGCGAAATCGCCGGAGCACCGATAGATATTGCCGACGGTTTCGTTCATTTTTCGACCGCTGAACAAACGGCCGAAACCGCTGCGAAACATTTTTCCGGCGTAGAGGATTTGTTCCTGCTGGCGCTTGACGGCGACGCATTGGAGGCCCTGAAATGGGAGGTGTCGCGCGGCGGTGAAAAATTCCCGCATCTCTATGCACCATTACGCCTGCAAGACGTCAAATGGGCGCAACCGTTCCCGATTGTCGACGGCGTGCATCAGTTTCCCACATGAAAATGATCGAACGCATCGGCGTTAACCTGCTGCACCGGTTTGATCCCGAACGCGCCCATTCCCTGTCTCTCATGGCGCTTCAATCGGGCCTTGTTCCCCTGCCCGGTGCGCCGGTCACATCATCGCGATTGCGCACCCGGATTGCCGGACTGGACCTGCCAAATCCTGTTGGCCTTGCCGCCGGTTTCGATAAAAATGCAACCGCGTTGCATCCGCTGTCGCGCGCCGGTTTCGGCTTTGTCGAGGTCGGCGCAGCCACCCCGAAACCGCAAATCGGCAATCCCAAACCCCGCCTGTTTCGCCTCTCCGAAGATCGTGCCGTGATAAACCGTTTCGGGTTTAACAATGACGGCATGGAGGTCATCGCGGCGCGCCTTGCCAAACGCCCGAAAGGGACCATTATCGGGCTTAATCTAGGGGCCAACAAAGACAGCTATGACCGCTCGGATGATTTTGTGCGCGTGCTGTCACGTTGCGGTGACCATCTCGATTTTGCCACCGTCAACGTGTCGTCGCCCAACACCGAAAACCTGCGCGATTTGCAAGGCGCCGAAGCGTTGACCGCCCTGCTTGCCGGTGTGATCGAGGCGCGCCAATGGTTGGCCCGCCCAATTCCGGTGTTCCTTAAAATCGCGCCTGATCTCTCCGAAAGCGAGCTTGCCGAATTGGCCGAAGTCGCGCTTGCTTCGGGTGTCGACGCCATCATTGCCACCAACACAACCCTGTCCCGCGACGGGCTACAAAACCCGCAAAGCCGCGAAAAGGGCGGTCTATCCGGCGCGCCGCTGTTTGAAAAATCAACCCGTGTGCTTGCCCGCTTGGCCAATCTCACCGATGGAAAAATCCCGCTTATCGGAGTTGGCGGCATCGCATCGGCCCAGGACGCCTATGCAAAAATATGCGCCGGGGCCTCGGCGGTGCAACTTTATTCCGCCCTAGTTTATCAAGGGTTCTCTTTGGTGAATGACATTGCAACCGGCCTTGACGACCTTCTTGAACGCGACGGGTTTGACAATATAACAGAGGCCGTCGGCAGCAAAACCAAGGATTATTTATGATCACGATATGGCATCACCCGCGGTGTTCGAAATCGCGCCAAACCCTTGCCCTACTTGAGGAACACGGCGGTGAAATCACCATCCGGAAATATCAGGAAGACGCGCCTTCTACCCATGAAATTCGCGCGGCTCTAACGGCACTTGATCTGGACGCCATTGATGTGATCCGCACAGGCGAGGCGCTGTTCAAAACCCTTGGCTTGTCGCGTCAGAGCGAAAGCGCTACCCTGATTGCCGCTATGGCGGATAATCCGGTTTTGATCGAACGGCCCATCGTATTTGCCACTGGGCGTGCCGCCATCGGTCGCCCGCCGGAAAACGTGTTCAAGATCCTTTAGGATTGGCTGCCGCCTCAAGCGCCGGATAGCGCATCCCCAATGTTACGGCGCGCACCACATAAGAAATCAGCAACGATATCCACAGCCCGTGATTGCCAAGACCCGGCACCAGCAACACCACGCAAACCACATAGACCACAAAACTAATCGCCATCATATTACGCATGTCACGGCTTCGCGTTGCGCCGATGAATATCCCGTCGAGCATCCACGACGCGATCCCGACCAAAGGGGCAAAAATCATATATTTCAGATAGGAATAGGCCTCGGTGCGCACCTCTGGCGCGGTGGCCATCAAATCAATAATATCACGCCCGAACAGCGCAAAAACCAGCGATAGAACCGAAACCGAAACCACGCCCCAGAAACTTGTCAAAATCGCGCTTTGGCGCAGTAAACGCCGGTTGCGCGCCCCTAACGCCTGCCCGATCAACGTCTCTGCCGAAATGGCAAACCCGTCGGACGCATAGGCCACAATATGGAGAAACTGAATCAAGACCTGATTGGCGGCCAAGGTCGCATCGCCAAAATCAGCGCCTAGAAACAGGAACGACACGAACATCGCCTGAAGCAACAGCGAACGCAGCATGATATCGCGGTTCACCGCCATTATTTCAATCAACCGCGCACGTTGGAATATGCGCGCCCAGTCACGCCATGCCGGACCTTTAAACGCCGCGCGGCACATCCACAGACCAAGCGCCAGCCCGCTCCATTCTGCCAAAAACGTCGCAAATGCCACGCCACTTACACCCCAATCAAGCCCGAGAACAAACCACAGGTCGAGCGTAATATTAAGTCCGTTCATCCACAGTTGCAGCACCAGAACGGCCCGCGTGCGCTCTAGCGCGATCAACCAGCCGGTGACGGCATAAAGACCGATAGCCGCCGGCGCGCTAAAGACGCGGATCTGCATATAATCGCGCGCCATGCCTTCGACTTCGGGACTGGCCGGGGATAACTTGAACGCCGCCCAGAAAAGCGGGCCTTGCAAGGCAAGTATCGCCCCGCCCGCCAGCGCCCCGATGATCAACGCACGGGTCAGCATCGCCACCACTTCGGGCGTGTCGCCGGCCCCCTGTGCCTGACTGGTCAGGCCGGTGGTGCCCATGCGCTGAAATCCAAACATCCAGTAAAGCGCGCCTAGAATAATCGCACCTATACCCACGGCCCCGATGGGCGCGGCCAATCCGATCTGACCCACAACACCTGTATCAACAGCGCCCAAAATCGGGGCAGTGGCATTGGCCACCACCACAGGAATGGCGATTTTCAAGACCCGCCGATGCCCGAGATTACCGGAAGAATCCGTTTTACCCATCACGCGGTGGCATTAAAAAATGTCCGGTAGCCTGCGCATAGGGGCGCGAAACATTGTCTTGCCATGCCTCGACATGCACCGACGCATAACGCCGCCCGGAACGATTTATGCGTGCCCTTGCATAGGCATCACGCGGCAGGCCGGTGCGCAAATAATCCACTGTAAAATCAATGGTCTTGGGCAAACGGGGCATCTTGCCAGCCGACAAATGTTCAGTGTCAAACCGCCCACTTTCGATGTCTTCCCACAACATTGACCAACTCAACCCGATAATCGCGGTTATTTCGAGAAAACCCGCCGTCGCCCCGCCATGCAGCGCGGGCAATATCGGATTCCCGATCAACTTGCGCGCAAATGGCATAATCGCGGTCAATTCATCACCACGGCGATCGAATTCAACGCCCAAAAACTCGACATAAGGCACACGATGCACCAATGCCGCGAGCGCCGAATCGCGCCGCTTTTTGATCACTTGCACCGGTTCGGGAGGTTTACGGCCCATCTATTTGCCCTCCACGGTAAATGTGCCGGTGGCCGTCGCAACGGGTCGTGTATCATCGTCGTCCACCGCTGTCGCACGCACAAATGCCACCGAGCGCGTCATATGATAACAAATAGCGTTGGCGCGGATCGTCTGGCCCGGGGTCGCCGGCCGCATATAATCAATCCGCAGGTCTATCGTCGCGGTGCCCGTTGTCGCCTGTGGATGGCTCATCGCTGCGGCCCCGCAACACGTATCCATCAAGGCCGAAACCGCGCCACCATGCAACACCCCGGTTTCCGGATCACCGACAAATCGCGTGTCATAAGGCATATCAATCTCGGCCTTGCCATCCCCGATTTCAATCAATTCCATGCCGAGTTCGACGGCGTGCGGAATGACCTGAATAAACTGTTTGGCAAATTGCGTTTTGTGCGCTGCCTTGTCCGATTGGTCCACATTATCCGTCATCTGCCTGTACCTTTTTTGGTATTCTATACGCCTTTATGATCTGGAAAAATAACTTTCCGCAAGGCCGCTAGTTGCCCTTTGCATCACTTCGCCATATCTTCCGCCCCGCGAGGGAGCCAAACCAATGTCCGAGACGATTCTGACCTTCAAAGAGATGTGCGCAAAATTTGACGTCACCCCTCGCACCCTCAGGTATTATGAATATATCGAATTACTGCAACCGGAACGTGACGGCAGGGTGCGTTATTATCATACCCGCGAATGTGCCCGAATGACGCTCATTTTGCGGGGGCGGCGCTGGGGTTTTCAACTCGAAGATATTCGCCAGTGGTTGCTGATTTATGAAAATGAGGGTTCCGAGGCCCAAATGCGGATCTGGACCGAAATGGCAGCGCGGCAATTGGTCGAACTGGAAGAACAGCGTAAACAATTGGCCGAAGCAACCGACGAATTGCAGGCCCTTTACGATGTCACAGTCCAAACCCTTGGTGATTTCGAATAACCACAAAAATATCCGGCCCATTTGGGGCATCTGGGGATTTTATTGCGCGGCTCTGCGGTTTACCTTGCTTTATCTTACGTCACCCACAAAGTGACGCAACGTCCACCTTACGTAAACGTCAAACATCGTTGTAACCTGCCCCAACGACTCCCAGCTTTGGGTCACGACCCGTATTTTTATGTAACCTCCCTGGAATTTGGGCTGCAAAGAGAACCGACATCATGACCAAAGCAACAATGACCATCCGCGAAATGTGCGACGCCTATAGTGTCACACCCCGCACCTTGCGATTTTACGAAGCAAAGGAATTGCTGTTTCCGATCCGCGAGGGCCTCAAACGCCTGTTCACAAATTCCGATCGTGCGCGCCTGAAATTGATCTTGCGTGGCAAACGTTTCGGTTTCTCCCTCGAGGAAATCCGCCAGCTTCTTGATCTCTACGAAATCGGCGATCAACAGCACACGCAAATTGCCCGCACGATAGATATCGCACGTAACCGGCTTTCCGATATGGTCGCCCAGCGCGACGAATTGAATGCCGCAATTGAAGATTTACGCCAGCAAATGTTATGGGGTGAAAAAATCATCGCCTCCCTAAATACCCCGAATAAAGCCGCCGAATAAGCATAGTTTACCGGAGATACCAATATGCCAAGCTATACCGCACCGACCAAAGACATGCAGTTCATCCTGCACGACGTTCTCAAAGTAACTGCCTCGTCGATCCCCGGTTATGATGAACTTGAGGCCGATTTTACCGGCGCGGTTCTCGAAGAAGCGGGCAAACTCACCTCACAGGTTCTCGCCCCGCTTAATGCGGTTGGTGACAAAGAGGGCTGTGTGTTGGAAAATGGTGTGGTGCGCACGCCTGCCGGTTTCAAGGCCGCTTTTGATCAGGTGCGCGAAGGTGGCTGGCCAGCGCTCGATATGCCCGAACAATACGGCGGTCAAAACATGCCTTCCGTTCTCGGCACTGCCGTTTCCGAGATGTTTTCCGCCTCTGCCATGGCCTTTACCATGTATCACGGCCTAACCCATGGGGCGGCGTCCGCGATCCTTGCCCATGGCACTGATGTGCAAAAAGACACTTACCTGCCCAAAATGCTCACCTGTGATTGGACCGGCACCATGAACCTGACCGAACCGCATTGCGGCACCGATCTTGGGTTGATGCGCACCAAAGCCGTGCCGCAAGACGACGGCACATTCCTTGTCACCGGCCAGAAAATATTCATCTCCTCGGGTGATCACGACATGTCCGACAATATCGTGCATCTGGTGTTGGCCAAAATCCCCGGCGGTCCCGACGGCATCAAAGGTGTGTCGCTGTTCATCGTTCCAAAATACAATATTAACGACGACGGTTCGGTTGGTTCCGGCAATGGCGTCTCCGTCGGTATGCTCGAAGAAAAGATGGGTATTCACGGAAACTCCACATGCGTGATGAATTTTGACGAAGCCCGCGGCACCCTTCTTGGTGAAGAACACAAAGGCATGCGCGCCATGTTCACCATGATGAACGAGGCCCGTATCGGGGTTGGTATGCAAGGGCTGGCACAGGCCAGTGCAGCCTATCAATATGCGCTTGAATACGCCAAAGACCGCTTGCAAGGGCGCGCCGTGACCGGAACCGAAAATCCTGATGGTCCCGCCGATCCGTTGATCGTTCACCCCGATATTCGCCGGTCCCTGATGGATCAAAAATCCTTTATCGAGGGCGCGCGCGCGTTTCTCTATTGGGGGTCCAACCTTCTTGATCAGGCGCATCGTTCTGGCGACAAAGACGCCGATGGGCTTGTCTCGTTGATGACGCCGGTGATTAAAGGTTTCGTCACCGACCAGGGGTTCGACATGACAGTGCAGGCGCAACAAGTGTTTGGTGGTCACGGTTATATCGAAGAAACCGGCGCCTCACAATTTGTGCGCGATGCAAGGATCGCGATGATCTATGAGGGGGCCAACGGTGTTCAGGCGCTGGATCTGGTAGGGCGCAAGCTCGCATCGGGTGGCGGCAAACCCATCATGGCATTTTTTGATATCGTGAAATCTTTCATCAAGGAAAATGCCGACAACGAGGCAATCAAAACAGATTTTCTGGACCCGCTCAAAGACGCCTCCAAACACCTACAAGCCGCGGCCATGTATTTCATGGCAAATGGCATGAAGAACCCGAACCATGCTTTGTCAGGCTCCACTGATTTCATGCATCTTTTTGGTCATGTTGCCCTTGGTCTGATGTGGGCGCGCATGGGCAAAGCCGCCTCTGATGCGCTTGCCGCCGGCGCTTCTGACGCTGCGTTCTACGAGACAAAGCTAGCGACCGGGCGTTACTACATGGCGCGACGACTTCCTGCAACAGCCCTGCATCTGGCGCGCATCGAAACAGGTGCCGATACTGTGATGGCGCTCGACGCCGAACAGTTTTAGGGTAGAGAAAACAGAGGCCAGAATGGTAAAACGCTTTCGACTCACCCGACGCTTTCCTGTGGCGATGACCGAAGACGGTTATCGCCGCCTGAAACGTTTTGCCCGCGAATCGGCTTTGGATGAAGGCGAGGCCCTGTCATTTTTATTCGAGCACTTTGATAGCGTCATTGACGAAGATAAATTCAGCCACCGGTTGCGCTTGTTCAATGCTGAACTGGAGGCGCGGAAAAAATGACGCTTGGTTGTGTTGATAACTCGGGATGCCTCCGGCGGGAGTATTTGTGGCAAGATGAAACGCGGGACAGCTCCGAGGGATCCTCCCCGTTTTGCTTTACCGCTTGGTTATCGGATTTATCAAAACGGGGTTTCACCTTGCACGCCCATCGGCTCTCCAACCTGTTGCGCAAGTTCAGGATGCCCCAGTTAACCTTAATTTACCGTAAACAATTTCATCTTGCCACAAATACTCTGCGGGGGTGCGGGGGTGCAAAACCCCCGCTCTTTCACACAAAAAGGAATGCGCAATGACCATTACTCTGAAATGCTTTGGCGAAAGCGGCAACGCCTATAAGGCCGCTCTTGCTCTTGAATTGTCCGGCTTGGACTGGCGGGCAGAATACGTCGATTTTTTTGCAGGGCAGGCGCGCAGCCCCGAGTTTCGCGACGAAAATGTGATGTCTGAGGTGCCGGTGATGATTGACGGCGACGTCACCCTTTCACAATCCGGCGCGATCCAGTTTTACATCACCGAGAAAACCGGAAAATTCGGTGGCAAAGACAAGGCAGAGGAGCGCGAAGTTTTGCGTTGGGTTCTTTGGGATAATCACAAATTGTCGTCCCAAGCAGGCATGACCCGTTTCCTGATGAATTTCCTCCCCGAGGACAAGCGCCCGCAAGACGTGATCGGGTTCATGCTTGGTCGTCTAAAAGGCGCGTATGCCACGCTTAACGCCGCCCTTGAAGGCCCTGACTGGCTGGTTGGCGACAGCATCACCAACGCCGATCTGTCTTGTTGTGGCTATTTGTTTTACCCTGAACCCTTTGGTTTCAATCGCCAGGATTGGCCCCATATTGATGCTTGGTTGACCCGCATTTCGGATCAACCCGGCTGGAAATCCCCCTATGATCTCATGCCCGGCAGCCCTGCTGATCGCGCATAATTAAGGAGCACGACACATGACCGACGCCTATATTTACGACGCTATCCGCACCCCCCGTGGCAAAGGCCGCAAGGACGGATCTCTGCACGAGGTCACAGCACTTCGTCTTTCCGCCGTTGCGCTAAATGCATTGAAAGAGCGCAACAATCTTGACGGTCATGCCGTTGAAGACGTGATCTGGGGCAATGTTACCCAAGTTGGTGAACAGGGCGCGTGCCTTGCGCGGACGGCGGTTCTCGCTTCTGACCTAGATGAAGCCATTCCCGGCCTGTCGATCAACCGATTTTGTGCCTCGGGCCTTGAGGCCGTGAACCTTGCCGCCAACCAAATCATGGGCGGCGCGGGAGATGCCTATATTTCCGGTGGTGTCGAAGCGATGAGCCGCGTGCCCATGGGCAGCGACGGCGGCGCAATTGCCGTTGACCCAAGTATCGCAATGGACGGCTATTTTGTCCCGCAAGGCATCTCTGCCGACATTATCGCCACCGAATACGGGTTCACCCGTGATCAAGCCGACGCCATGGCCGTAGAAAGCCAGCGCCGCGCCAAAGCCGCTTGGGATGACAACCGCTTTGCCGGTTCCATCGTGCCGGTAAATGACGTCAACGGTCTTACCATCCTTGGCCACGACGAATTCATGCGCCCTGCCACCGACATGCAATCGCTTGGCGCGCTCAACCCGTCATTCAAGGCGATGGGCGAAGTGATGCCCGGATTCGACAAAGTCGCCATGTTGAAATACCCGCATCTGGAAAAGATCAACCACATCCACCACGCGGGAAATTCCTCGGGTATTGTTGATGGCTCTGCCGCTATTTTGGTTGGCAACAAGGAATTTGGTATCAAATACGGTCTCACGCCACGCGCGCGCATCCGGCAAACCGCGAAAATCGGCACGGATCCGACGATCATGCTCACCGGTCCGGTGCCTGTAACCCAAAAAATTCTTGCCGAGAGCGGCATGAACATTTCCGACCTTGACCTGTTTGAAGTGAATGAGGCATTCGCTTCGGTGGTGATGCGGTTCGAGCAGGCGTTTGATGTTGATCACGATCTGGTCAATGTGAACGGCGGCTCTATTGCGATGGGGCACCCTCTTGGCGCGACTGGTGCGATGATCATCGGCACCTTGCTCGATGAACTTGAACGCCGCGATCTTAACACCGGATTGGCCACGCTTTGCATTGGGTCCGGTATGGGCGCCGCTACTATTATCGAGCGCGTATAAGATGCCGGTTATCAAAATCAACGAATTGGCAGTGACCAAGGGCGAGGAAAGCGTTGGCTATCCCGCCCCCCACGACAAAGGCTGCGATCTTTATGAAACCGCGTCGCTTGGCGATGCTGTCGGTCTCACCCAGTTTGGCGTCAATATCGAGAAACTGTTGCCTTCGGGCATGTCATCGCAACGCCATTGGCACGCCAACGAGGATGAGTTCCTCTATATGCTGTCAGGCGAGGCGGTATTGGTCGAAGATGGCGGCGAAACCACGTTGACAGAAGGCGATGCGGTGGGTTGGAAGGCGGGTGAAACCAATGCCCACCATTTGATCAATCGCACCGAAACGCCCGTGTATTATATCATCGTCGGCACCCGCGCCGAAAACGATACGGTCACTTATCCCGATATTGATCTGCATTACACACGCGCCGACGGGACCCGCCAATTCACCCACAAGGACGGCACCCCCTACCCCGAGGACATCGACGAGACCGCCGAAACAATCGAGATTTAGCAGGACAAGCCATGCCCGTTATCGACATGAAAAACACGCCGGTCAAAACCGGTTCCATCTACCCTGCACCGTATAATGCGGAAATGGCGGGGCGCTCGTCGCTGCGTCTTGGGGATGTCGGTGGCTTGACGCAATTCGGGGCCAATCTGGTCATTCTGGAACCAAACGCGAAATCATCCCTGCGCCATTGGCATCTGAACGAAGACGAATTTGTCATGGTCACCATGGGCACCTGCACATTGATTGACGACACCGGCGAAACCCAAATGGACGTCGGCGATTGTGCCGCGTTTCCGGCGGGCGATGCCAACGGTCACCACTTTATCAACAAATCGACATCCGAGGCCCGGTTTCTGGTCGTCGGGTCTCGCAAGAACCCTGAAACAGCCACCTATACGGACGTCGATATGATGGTCGTCCTGCAAGATGGCGCGGCCGCCTTTTCCAAACGGGATGGCAGCCCCTTACCGATACATCCAGACGGAGAAAACACATGAGCGCTTCTGATTTCACCATGAACACCGACACGCAAGGCGTGGCAACAATCACATGGGATTGCGCGGGCAAATCCATGAACGTCCTGTCCACCGAGGCGCTAATGGCCCTCGACGGGTTCATTGACAAGGCCCTTGCCGATGACGCGGTCAAAGGCATTATCATCACCTCGGGCAAGAAAGATTTTGCCGGCGGAATGGATCTTAACGTGCTTGGCAAAATGCGCGAAGACGCGGGCGACAATCCCGCCCAGGGCCTGTTTGACGGTATCATGCAAATGCATGGCGCGTTGCGCAAAATTGAGCGCGCCGGCATGGACGCCAAAACCAACAAGGGCGGCAAACCGATTGCGTCCGTCCTGCCCGGCACCGCCGTCGGGATCGGCCTTGAAATCCCGCTGGCCACACATCGTATTTTTGCCGCCAATAACCCAAAGGCCAAAATCGGCCTGCCCGAAATTATGGTTGGCATCTTTCCCGGCGCTGGCGGCACCACACGTTTGGTGCGCAAATTGGGGGCAATGAATGCCTCGCCTTTCTTGCTGCAAGGGAAACTCTCGTCCCCCGCCAAGGCCAAAGCCGCCGGTATCATTGACGAGGTTGTCGATGATCCAATGGCCGCTGCCCACGCGTGGGTTTTGTCGGCAACCGATGCCGACATCCTGAAACCTTGGGATGCCAAGGGATATAAAATGCCCGGTGGCGCGCCATATCACCCTGCCGGTTACATGACATTTGTCGGCGCGTCCGCCATGGTCAACGCCCAGACCCAAGGCGCGTTTCCCGCCGCCAAGGCGTTACTCTCTGCGGTTTATGAAGGCGCGCAAGTGCCGTTTGATACCGCGCTGCGCGTCGAGGCGCGTTGGTTCGTGAATGTGTTGATGAACCCGTCATCCTCGGCCATGATCCGTTCGCTTTTCCTCAACAAGGAAGCGCTTGAAAAAGGTGCCAACCGCCCCGATGCCCCCGATCAACGGGTCAAAAAAGTCGGCGTTATGGGCGCGGGCATGATGGGGGCCGGTATCGCGCTGGTTTCGGCGATGGCCGGTATCGAAGTTGTCCTGATCGACCAGGCACAGGAAAGCGCCGACAAGGGCAAGGCCTACGTCGAGACCTATCTTGATAAAGGTATCGCACGCAAAAAAACCACCCCCGAGAAAAAGGCGGCGGTTCTTGGCCTGATCAATGCCACCACCGATTATAGCGCGCTATCGGATGCCGATCTCATCATCGAGGCGGTTTTTGAAGACCCGAAAATCAAGGCCATCGTCACCAAAGCCGTCGAAGACGTGATCCCCGAAGATTGCATTTTCGCCACCAATACATCAACTTTGCCGATCTCGGATCTGGCCAAAGCCAGCAAACGCCCGGAGCAATTCATCGGCATCCACTTCTTTTCGCCGGTTGAAAAAATGTTGCTGGTCGAAATCATCAAAGGTGCCGAAACCGGCGATCGTGCGGTGGCCAAATCCCTCGATTACGTGCGCCAAATCCGTAAAACCCCGATTGTAGTCAACGATGCGCGGTTCTTCTACGCCAACCGCTGTATCATTCCATACCTCAACGAAGGTCTGCGCATGGTGTCCGAAGGTGTCGCGCCCGCGCTCATCGACAATGCGGCACGGCAATTGGGATTCCCTGTCGGACCTCTGCAACTGGTTGACGAAACCTCTATTGATCTGGCCGCCAAAATTGCGCGCGCCACCAAGGCGGCAATGGGCAACGCCTATCCCGACAGCGTGGTGGATGATGTGGTGTTCTTCATGGAAGGCGAAGGCCGCATGGGCCGCAAGGCAAACGCCGGTTTCTTTGACTACGACGACAAGGGCAAACGCGGTCTCTATTGGGCAGGTCTCGCCGATAAATTCCCGCGTCTTGATGAACAACCTACCTTGCAAGAAGTGCAGGATCGTTTGATGTTCTCGCAAGTTCTCGAAGCGGTGCGTGCCCTTGAAGAAGGCGTTCTCGAAGACATCCGTGAAGGCGATGTCGGGGCCATCCTTGGCTGGGGCTTTGCGCCTTGGTCCGGTGGTCCGTTTAGCTGGCTTGATATTATCGGCACGCCTTATGCGGCGGAACGCTGTGATCAACTTTCGGCCAAATACGGTGCGCGGTTTGCAACCCCTGCCTTGTTGCGTGAAATGGCCGACGACCGCGAGAGTTTTTATAGCCGCTTTGGCCCCGAGGCAACAGCCGCCGCTTAAAACGACCCTATTCTACATGCCCCAAAAGAAAGGCGCGCCGGTTCAAGGCGCGCCTTTCATAGGTCAAACGCCATCAAATCCGCGCCAAGGATCACTTCGCCGTCATACCCATCCCGGGCCTCGTTCAATACCACCTGCAACGCAGCAGCATCTTGCGGTGCCAGATGGGTCAGAACCATACGTTTTGCGCCCGCTGCCTGAGCAATCTCTCCGGCCTGTTTGGCCGATGCCAAAACGTGATCCACCAATATCCGCAAATCTTTGCTATCCACCGCCGCCTCGGCGAGATAACAACATTGCACCAATAAATCCGCCCCCTCGGCCAGCGCACGCGCACCTGCGCAATCAACGGTATCGCCGCTAATCCCCAAAATGCGTTCTTCGCCTTCGATGCGATACCCGTAACAGGGCCATTCTTCATGGGTCATATCCAACGCGTGCCCATGGTCGACCTGAAACGCCTGCACCTGCCAGCCCGCACCCTTCACAACCTCGCCCACCGCAATATCACGCACCACAACCTGCTTGCGAATATCCGGTAACACCTCATCAAGGAACTCGGTTTCCTTAAGGCGAAACGCAATGTCGCGGGCATAAATCACGCTCCAGAATGCATCAATTATTGCCGCCGTGCCTTCGGGTCCATAAACCCGCACCTCGCGGGCGCGCCCGTTGTTCCATCCCGCCAACAGAAGATCGGCAAGATTTCCAATGTGGTCGAAATGATGGTGGGTAATGAAAATTACATCAATCGCATTTGGATCAACGCCAATATTGGCCAATTGCGTCACCACCCCGCGCCCCGCATCTATGATGATGTTTTCGCGGCCAATTTGCAGCAGATTTGCCGTGCAATTGCGATGCACCGACGGGCGCGGCGTGCCGGTGCCAAGAAGTGTCAGTTTCATGTAAATGCCCCAATCGTTTCCATAACACCCTAGCGCCCCCACAGATCACGGCAAGTGGCACAAAAAAACGCGCCTCGGGAAGGGCGCGCTTTTTAGACAAAGGAAGGTTTTGAAAAACTATGCTGCGGTGGCAAAAGGCAGAAAATCATCGTTATCTGCGGTTGCGATCTCTTGGGCAATCATATTGGTCAACGCTTTGGCATCCGCAAGATTTAACATCTCATAGGCACTGGAACGCGGCGCATCAAAAAGATCGGTCACAAAATCACCGGCGGCATTGCAGAAAAACAGCGCGCCACTTTTGGCAAAAACCACCGCGTCTTCTTCGAATTGCAAGGTGATCACATCCCCCATATCGCGCAGCGGTGCCCGTGAAATCCCGCGCAACCCTTCAAGAGCGGCAGCCGGAATCAAGGCAAACGGATCCCCAAAACAGGCCTCGGCTGCGTCACTTTCCACCATGACACCCTGACGTGGCAACAGGTGCATTATTTCGGAATTGCCCAAGGCGCCCGCAGGCACTTCAATTGGCCAAAACCGTGGCGGTAGCGCGGTTTCTCCGGTCCATAATGGTGTGCGCACCACGGCTTTGACCATCTGAAGGCCGCCGTCAAATGTCAAAACCTGATCACCAACCGCAATTGATCCCACCGGACGCCAGCCAATATTGGTGGCAACTTTGGTGTCCTATGTCATACCCGTCATCATACCAACCGCCCCGCCATCATAGGCGCCGGTTGTTTCTATCATGCGTTTGGTTCCCCCCAGAACCGCAGATTTAATTCCAAACATCGTCTCTATCCCTTTGTTCTACCCCTTTAGTGTCTTCTTGGCAGCGGGGTGTCGTTAGCAGCAACACCGTTTTGATTGATTCCTTTGACCGCGATTGGTCGGAAAAAAGGCGCAAATGCGTCACTGTGCACGGGGATGCCTCAATCAAATATTTTTTGTAAAATTATCACCAAATTCGAAACAAATTTTCGACAAATTTGAAATATCAGGCTCATTTTCGCGTCTAAACTTGGGCAGGATTTACTGTTTGTTAGGATTAATCGGGCTGATTCGCCGTGAATTCATAGCCGAATTTCGCGATATCACCGGCGCATAGCTCGGCGACGAGGGCCGCATCGGCATCATCATAATACCCCCGATAGTCGCGCACACGCGCAGATGTATTGATCTGGGGCAACTCGAGCGTGAACCCGAGATGCGCCCAAAACGGTGCTGCGTCGGTCTCAAAATTCTCTAACCGGATATAGTGCGGCGATGTTACGCCCTCCATATACGACGTATAGGGCGCGCGCTTTTGCGCTGCTTTGGTTTGGGCGTGGTTCAAAAATCCGCTAAAATCATTCACTTCGGCCAAGGCCACCGCCGGATGGTCAAATGTCTGCTGCTGTAGCCAATGGTAGTAACTCACCATGCGGTCCCACGGATTGCGCACCAGCGTAAAACAGAAATAGTCGGCAACCTGTGCGCGGCTCACCAGCCCGCCAATATCGCCCATCGTCGAATGTTTCCACAACCGCCCCGTGGCCTCGACATTTTTCATCCGCCCGCGCCGCTTCACCGCCTTGGGGGTATCACCCAACATGATGTCGTCCTTCATCGCCCGCCCCTCAAGCGCGAGCGCCATCGCGGTGCCGCCGGTTTTGGGGATATGGATGAATATATATTTGCGCCCATGGGAAATGATCATGCCCCTACGCTAATGGATTTCCGGCGCGGATAAAATCCACTTTTCAAATCGTGCCAAGATCGCAATACTACCCAAGGAAATGGGGAGAAACGACATGGGTTGGATGAACGACGAAATCGGGCTTGATAAATGCGCCGCAAATCACGTGGCGCTATCGCCACTTTCACACCTGCGTCGCGCCGCATCGGTTTTCCCCGATCACCCCGCCGTAGTCTATGGCACCCACCGCAGCACCTATGCGCAATATTATGAACGCTGCACCCGCCTCGCTTCGGCGCTGGTCAATATCGGCGTAAACTCCGGCGATGTCGTCGCCACCCTGATCCCCAATCTACCCGCACAGGCCGAGGCCCATTTTGGCGTGCCCGCCTGTGGTGCGGTTCTCAACACCATCAACACCCGTTTGGATAGCGACACCGTTGCCTATATTTTCGACCACGGTGAGGCGCGCGCCCTTTTGGTTGATACCCAGTTCCTGCCCCTCGCGATTGAGGCCATCGGCAAAATGACCGGCCCCGCCCCGCATATTATCGAAGTGCCCGATGATCAGGCCGCCTATCCCGCCACCGGCAATCACACCACCTATGATGATTTCCTTGCCACCGGCGACCCCGATTTTGAATGGCAGATGCCAGCGGACGAATGGGAGAGCATCGCCCTAAATTACACCTCTGGCACCACTGGCCACCCCAAAGGTGTGGTCTATCACCATCGCGGCGCATATCTCATCACTATGGCCACGGTTGTCAGTTGGCGCATGGTGCTGCACCCGCGATACCTTACCATCGTGCCGCTGTTCCATTGCAACGGCTGGACCCATACGTGGATGATGCCCTTGATCGGTGGCACATTGATTTGTTGCCGCGATATCACCGCCGCCAATATCTACGATGCCATCGCGGACGAGGGCGCCACCCATTTCGGCGGTGCGCCCATTGTTCTCAACGCCATCATCAATGCCCCCGAAACCGACCGGCGTGATTTTTCACATACTGTCGAGGTCTTTACCGCCGGTGCACCACCGCCCGCCGCCACCCTCGCCGCGATTGAACCGCTCGGGTTTAATATCACGCAGGTTTACGGCCTGACCGAGACCTACGGCCCGACCACCGAATGTCTGTGGAACGCGGCGGCATGGGACGACCTTGAAACCGATGCCAAATCCGCAATCAAGGCCCGCACCGGAATCGCCATGCCGATGATGGAACACATCACCGTTCTTGACCCCGACACCATGCAGCAGATCCCGATGGACAGCACCGCAGTTGGCGAAATCATGATCCGTGGCAATGCGGTGATGAAAGGATACCTCAAAAACCCTGCCGCCACCGCCGAGAGTTTTGCCGGGGGGTATTTTCATTCCGGCGATATCGCGATGCAGCACCCCGACGGCTATATCCAGATCACCGATCGCGCCAAAGACATCATCATTTCTGGCGGCGAAAACATATCCTCGGTCGAGGTCGAAGGCGCGTTGATGCATCACCCCGCCGTGTCTCTTTGCGCTGTAGTTGCCAAACCGGATGATAAATGGGGCGAAGTGCCCTGTGCCTTTGTCGAACTAAAAGACGGCGCAACCATTAGCGAGGCCGAATTGATCGGTTTTGCACGGGAACGTCTTGCCGGTTTCAAAACCCCCAAGAAAATCGTTTTTGTCGAGCTGCCAAAAACGTCCACCGGCAAAATCCAGAAATTCGAATTGCGCAACGCCGCCAAATCCGTCTAACGCGCTACCTTGAAATCCTTTGGTGTTTGAACATCCAAATGATCCGCCACTTTCTGCGCCGTGTTTTGCGCACTCTCGATGCAATTGGACATCGAAACCCCTTGCAGGAAATTCCCCACAACAAACAACCCCTCGTGCCGGTCATGGGTTGTTTCGAGTGTCGCCCGACGCCCGCCATGCCCCAATGTATATTGCGGCAGCCCAAGCGCCCAACGCCGCGTGCGCACCACCACCGGCGCGCCCGATATCCCAAGCAACGGCGCGAGTTCGGCACTGACTTGCCCGACAAGATCGGCGTCGCTTATCCGTGCCAACTCCGGATTGCGCACGCCACCCGCGTAGACCGAAATCGCCACATGCCCGTCGGGCGCACGGCCCGGATACATGGTCGACGGAAATTGCAGGCCCGAAATAATGCGGCTTGGGTCTTTGGTGCTCAACACTCCCAAACCGTCCAGAGGATGCGCGACCTGCCCACGCCGATATCCAAGGAAAACCACATTGATCGGTGGCGCGGAAATCGCACCTGCCGCCGCAGCGCCAATGGGATCAACCCCCTCAAGAAATTGCGCCGCGATATGGGGCTGCACGGCGAGAACAACGGCTTTCGCCTGCTCGGTTCCCGCGTCGGTATGCACCGCAAAACCCCGCGCGGATTTGCGAATTCTGGTCACACAAATGCCCTTTGTCACCCGATCCCCCAATGCGCGCGCGAGCGCCTTGGGCACCGTCGCCACACCATGTTTCCACGAATACAAATGCCGTCCCGGGGCGCTATCCCTTTTGCCCTTCAGAATCGCGCGGGAAATAGAGCCATGGTTTCTTTCCATTTCCGGGAGCCGCGCAAATGCCGCCTCGATTGATAGTTTTTTGGCGTCGCCCATGAACAATCCAGCCGCCAACGGATCAAAAACCTTTTCCGCAAATTCAGGCCCGAACCGCCGCGCGGCAAACCCGTATATGGTTTATTCCACATCATCGGTTTTGCGCCGTTGCAACCCTTCCATCGCCATCCGCAACCGCCCGCGCAGGGATAAATAATTCGATAAGAAAAACCCCAAAGGATGCGCCGAAATCCCGCTCAACTTCCCATTATCGCGCAAATATCGTTTCTTGACGTTCGGCCCCAGATCAAAGGCACTCTTGCCAAGGCCAAGCGCCTCGATTTGTGCCATTGCCTCAACCGTGGATGCACCAAAGGTGCTCGGCCCGTGCTCCATCAAAAACCCGTCAAACCGTTCAGATATCGCGTTGCCACCGATCTGTTGCTGGCGTTCCAGAACCTGCACGAAAAACCCGCGCTCCATCAAATCCTGCGCCACCGACAGGCCCGAAACGCCACCACCGATGATGATCACATCATGGGTCATTGCGCCCCCGCATCTGGTTCGCAAATGCCGGTGGCCCCGCATCGCCAAACCGCCGTTTTGCCAACACTATCAGATCGTCTTTGGTCACTTCACTGCGGCCCTCGTCGCGCACATAGTCCTCGGCTCGGCGACGCACCATACGACGCACAAACCCGGGAATCCGCGCTAGGTGTGCCTCGGCTTCGCCACTCCATTGCACCGCACCCGTCGCGGGCATCAACGGCATAATCACCGCCCCGCCTTTGGGTTCATAGGTGCATAAAGAGTCCTCGCCCATCATGTTGCCATCCATCGCCAAGGGCCGCGCGCGACACCCGCCACAGAGCTTTTGAAACTCGCAGGCCCCGCACCGCCCCTCAAGCTTTGGCGCGCGCAACGCCGCAAGCACCGGCGCGTTATGCCAAATCTCGCCAAATGTTTGCTCTTTAAGCGATCCCGCAGAATTTTCCATGTAAGGACAAGGTGTTACATCCCCCGTTGGCGTCACCCGCGCGTATCGTGTCGCGGCAATGCAGCCCCCCGCATCATAACCATGTGCCGCCGTGATCGGCCAATCCGGATCCATTTCTATGGCGATTCGTTTGAAATGCGGGGCGCATTTTGCCCGCACCATCAGGCGCTTTTCGGCCTTGGCCGCCTTGGCAACCTGTCGCAAAACATGGTCATATTTCTGTGGCGAAATTCCGGAATACTTTTCACCCCGCCCGGTGCAAACCATGAAAAAAACATTTAAAACCATCGCCCCCGCCGCACGGGCAAACGCCACCATATCGTTGATTTCATCCGCGGTTTCATCCGTGGCGGAAAAATGGATTTGAAACGGCATGCCCGCATCTTTACACGCGTCGATCCCCTGCATGGTTTTGACCCAAGCGCCGCTTTTTCCACGAAAATCATCATGGACCTGCGGGATCAGACTATCCACCGAAATTCCGATGCCCGACACGCCTGCCGCCTGCAATTCCTTGATCCGGTCAGGGCGCAACAACATGCCGTTGGTGCCGACAACCACCATCAATCCCAAACCGCTGGCGTGGCGTGCGATCTCTGGCAAATCGCGCCGCAACATCGGTTCGCCACCGGTCAAAACCACCATGGCTTCGGGACCAACGTCGGCAATTTCACCCAACACCCGTTTGATATCTGTCGTGCCCAATTCATCCACTGCGCCCTCTTTGAGAACCTTGGCATCCAGATAGCAATGCTCACAGGCAAGATTGCAGCGTTCCGTAAGATTTAGCGCGACAAGATAGGGCGCATCAGCCATCGAAAATCACCCCTTCCCAACCGTGTCCTCGGGGCACATCGCCATGCGCGCATTGGCAAATGCGTCATCTTCAGTCGCGGCGTCTATCACGGATATTCCGCGTTTACGTGCGAAATTTTCGATGCTGGTTTCCACTTGATCGCGAAACGCCTCTGGCACCCGTTGCAGGCGCGCCAACGATGCCGCGCGCCATTCGATGGCCACCGCCCGTGTTGCCGGTTCCAACGCCGCCTCGACCATAAACGGGTCTACGTGGGCATAATTCACGGTCCCGCTCGCATCGCGGCGCGCCGATTTTTCCGCCCGTAACCCGATGTTTTCACGCACTTGTTCGTCTTTTATAGTTTCGAGCAAGGCGCGCGCATCCGCCGCCCATTCCAGCCGCTCGAAACTCTGCTGTGCCACGTCCCCTGCACCGGAATCACCGCCACCGCCGGGCATCATTTTCGACATGACATCCTGGACAAACCGCGTGGTAATAAAGGTGTGCCCTTCTTTTTGCGCCTGCCGGATCACGCCTGTGCGGGCGATACCACGCACAAATTCCGGCGCGCGATTGATCATCTCGCTGGCTTCGTCCGACCACATAATCGTTTCTTCGGCGACCACATCACTGGGCGGAAAATGTTCAACCATACCGATCCACACGTGACACGGCGCCATGCGCAACAGGTTTTCGGTATTGCCGCCAATATCAAGGCCCGCATCGGCATGAACCCCGGTTTTCCCGACCAGCAAAAGCGATGCCTTGTGTTTCTCCAGATACTTTTTGATCGCCTGATAGGGTTTGCCGGCAACCAATGCGCACACCACATCAACACCGGCGTCTTTGGCCACGGTTTCGGCCACATTCAGATGCGCCTGATAGATCTTGGCAATGCCGTCATCAATCAATTCTTCATACAATTGCTCCTGCTCTTTGAAGCGAAAAACCTTGCCTGCTTCTTCATCGAGAACCGTCGAAATCTTGTTAAAGGCGACGTAGTGATAATAGGGGTCATAAGCGGCAACCACATGCACCGGCGCACCCAGACGTTTGCCGATATCAAGCGCGGTCAATAACGCCCCGAACGATTTTGGCGACCCGTCCATGCCGACAACAATCGGCCCGTCGCCAATATCACGCCGCCGATCTTTGGCCACAAAAACATCCATCTGCGCACGCCGAACCACCCGTTCACACACCGTGCCAATCGTCGATCCCGCCACCGCCCCAAGGCCAAGTGCACCGATAAACAGCACATCGTGATCCCGTTTATCCATCGCGTCGATCAGGCAACTATAGTTTTTGCCTTCCGGTGAAAGCCGTTCAAACGGCACTTGTGCTGCCTTGGCAACCGTTTCTGCCGCATCATGGTAACTGTCTGATATCAAACCCAAACCCATACCAATGAGGTCTTCATGCACCTCGCGCTGATGCTCCATTTCGCTCTCGCGCTGATAGCGTTCGGGAAGGCCGCCTTCCATTTGTTTGAACCGGCGGTCATGCAATTTTGCCGCATAGGCATGAATTCCGATAATGGTTCCCGCGCATAACCGCGTCGCTTGTTTCATCGCGTTATTGGCATAATCCGATTGATCCAGCGCCACCAATATCCGCGCTAACCCGACCGGCGCCGCAGCGCCCGCATTTTCAACGCCTTCGTCGATTGCAAGATTTACCACCATGTTTTCGTTTCCTTTTTCCGGCCCTGTTCGCGTGGCCACTGTTCATTTGTTCAACTGTCCGCTGCGCAGCGGAACCCGACGAATTCGGCATAGGTGTTGGTATAATCCCACATCCGGTTGCTCGAGACCGTCATATGCGGCAACCCGTTCCAACTGTTGCCTTTGATAAAGGCGCACGGCTCGCCCGGAATACTTTCGTCAGTCATCGCCGGGGTCTTGCATAACTCGGGCAAAATGCCGCCATTTGCCGCGGCCAATTCGGCAAAAAGAACGCGCATTTCCGGCGTTGCTTCTTTGTCGATTTGGGTATTGTCACGACACACACCTGCGCGCGCAACCCGCGTATCGGACACCCATTCCGACACATTTCCGGCCATGCCACGCACCCCATAAGGGCTTGTGTCTTCGGGATATTTTTCAACCTCTGTCGGGGTTTTTCCGGAAATATACGCAAGGCCAAGGTCATTTTCATCACCCCACGGATAAATCCGCCCATCGGTTCCCCGCGCCGCCTTTTCCCATTCGACTTCGGTAGGAAGCCGTTTGCCGGCCCACGCGCAATAGGCAATCGCATCACTATGCAGCACACCAGTCACCGGTTGGGTATCCTTGTTGAAATCCTCATCATCGTGAAATGCCGGTGGCGCATGGCCTGTCGCTGCGACAAAATCCGCGTATTTCGCATTGGTCACCTCAAAACGATCAATACGAAATGCGTCAACCTGATAAGGCATCGGCCCCAACAAACCCGTATAATAGACATAGCCCAAAGTGGCCGGTCCAGCAGGCACCAACACCATCTCGGGATCGGCGCGCATAACGGCAAAAGATGCAGCCGTAAAAATCGCCGCGACGACCGCCGTTGCTATGGTTTTCAGTTGAATAACCAATACCCCAACAACAGCGTCACCACCGCAACATTCACCAGCGCACCCGCCAGAACAAACACGTCAAATGCATTGATTTTACGGTTTTTGCCCATCTGCGCGCGCCTATCCGATCAATAAGAAAGCGGCATGGTCACTTCACCACCCGCTTCTATAGTGATTTCACCAACCTCGATTTCACCAAGCGCCCCATGCCACATCATCACTTCGTAAGTCCCCGCAGGAATATCCGAGATCGAAAATGCGCCGGTCTCGTCAACAACCGAGAAATACGGATTTTTAGCAACATAAACAAAGCTATGCATGAAATCATGCGCGTCACATTCGACCTTCATCCCGTTGCCGCGCCGCAATTTAACTTCTTTGGTGACGACATCTCCGGCGTTTGGTTGCGATACATTCATCACCGTGCGGCGGGCTTTTCCGATTTGTTCGTAGGTATGGATATTGTGCAATGTGTGGTCTGAATTGATCGCGGTTAATTCACCACGGTTGGCCATCACACCTAGCCCGAATTATTCATGAAGCGGCGTAAATCGTTTGGCGGGCGTAGATCAAGCTGTTGAAATGGCGTATGATTTTTGTGTTGAACAAGATCATTCACCTCCAGCAGAAAATCCAACCCACCATGAATGACGATACGCTATTCCTCCCTGGCCTGTCACCTGTCGAACGGCACGACATACACGCCCGTTTCGATGGTGGCGCTCTGTCATCTGACGGAGGCGTGCTGTTGTTGCGTGAGATTGAACGGGGAGTGGACTTTTCCGGCATGCTGGCGTCCTGCCTGCATGATGCGCGCGACCCGGGGCGCACGATCCACGATCACACCACCATGATCCGTGAGCGCATGTTTGCGATTGCCTGCGGGTATGAGGACTGCGACGATTTGGATGCGTTGCGCCATGATCCGGCCTTCAAGATCGCTTGCGAGCGCCTTCCTGACAGTGGCCCCGCACTTGCCTCTCAACCGACCTTGTCGCGGCTGGAAAACACTCCATCCTGGCGTGATCTGGCCCGAATGGGGCTCAAGCTAATCGATCTGTTCTGCGCTAGCTTCAGGAAAGCTCCGGGCTACATTGTGCTTGATATCGACGACACGTCCGACCGGGCATATGGCGATCAGCAACTGTCGCTGTTCAACACCCATGCGCAGGGATATTGCTTTCAGCCGATCCATATTTATGACGCAGCCACGGGCAAACCGGTGTGTTTTCTGCTGCGCCCCGGCAAGCGGCCTTCAGGGGCAGAGGCGGCGATGGTTCTGCGTCATGTGATCCGTCGCATCCGCCGGAACTGGCCCGGCGTTACTATCACTGTGCGCGGCGACGGACACTATGGAACACCCGAAGTCATGGAATTTCTGGAGCAACAAGGCTGTTTCTATATCCTCGGCCTTCCCGGCAACAGCAGGCTTAAGACTCTCTCGGCCCCCTGGAGCAAAGATGTTGCAACGCGCTGGAAGCACGGGAACAAGGAAAAGCTTCGGCGCTTTTTCCAGGCCAGTTACGGGGCAAGAAGCTGGTCAAAAGAGCGCCTTGTCATTGCCCGCGTCGAGGCTTCCTGGCAAGGAACAGACGTGCGCTTCATCGTCACCAACCTGGGCGGACGCAGCAAGCATCTGTACGAAAAGGTCTATTGCGCCCGTGGCAAAATGGAAAATCTGATCAAAGAACACAAACTCTACACCAAATCCGACCGCACTTCCTGCCATCGTTGGGAGGCCAACCAGTTCCGGCTGTTCTTGCACACCGGTGCCTATTGGTTGCTGCTGAAATTGCGCGGCGCAGCCCCAAGACATTCCCGCTGGCGCAGCGCAACTTTTGAAACTCTTCGGCGCACGTTCCTGAAGATCGCGGTGCGCGTCAGGCAGTTGAAATCCCGCATAAGCATTGCCCTGCCGACCGCCTGTCCGCACCGGGAAACGCTGGTCTCGATGATGGGGAGTATCAATGCTCAAAGCCCATGAGCAACGCGGCATCAGCCGCCCGAACACCCCCAGATATCAACCTTCAACGCACACTCTAAACTCAGTTCAAAACGCCGCCGTCAACCCGGCCGA
>JAUZRV010000289.1 GCA_030950105.1 Rhodobacterales bacterium
CTTGCATAGCGACCAAAATCTCGGTCATATTTGCGGCGGGTGATTTCAGTCCAAGCCATCGTGATCTCCTTCGAATCTTGTCAATCCGATTGAAACACAGCTTATTGAAATCACTCAATTAGTTTCCGATCAGCCTCTAAGTTATGGCAGCCGGATAGGCGCAGCGGGCACAATGGCGATACGCGCCCAATATGCGCAACGCACCTATGCCGGAAATCTGTTCAAAAACGGTTCGGTTAGCCAACTATCAGCCCGCTATACCCATGTGGTTACGCCGGCCTTGTTGCTGCGGGCAGAGGCTGTTGTGGTGCGCACCAATGCCACCGGCGCGCGGCACAGCGGCACCAACACTGCGTTAAGCATCGGTGGTCAATTTGCGTTTTCCGGCGGTTTTGTAGCCAATCTTGATGTGAATTTGGGTGTGGATCAACGCAACGGTATCCATCCATTATTCGGGGTAACGCGGCAGGATCGAAGGCGATCTGTTGCCCTGCGGTTGCGCAAACGCGACCTGCGAATTGGGAATTTTGTGCCGGAAATTTCGGTCGGCTATACCAATGTGAAATCGACATTGCCGATCAACAGTTACCGCAATACCTATATGTCGCTGCAATTGAGCCGACAATTTTAGGCAGTTTTGGCAATTGACGCGATATGGCCGGCAAAATCGGCATGTTCCATCAAGGCGCGGCAACGGTTGAAACGGGTGACAGCATAGGCGTTGAAATCTTCGGCGGTGTTGCCATCGGCATGTTGGATCAACCCCCAAAGCGTCCACAGCAGATCACACATTGCCTTGTAAACCACCATGCGGCCGGTTTCGCAATCTGTCGGTGGGCGGCCAAAATAGGCGGTCATCATGGCGGTATCTTGATCTGGGGTAAAACCGGCCTCGACAGAAAGATCGCCAAGGTCCCACATCGGGTCGTTCATGCCGGAATATTCCCAATCAATGATCCACATCCTGTCGCCATCATCGAGAAAATTTTCGCACAATGGGTCGCAATGGCATGGCGCGAGGGGCGCGGGCGCTACGGCCAAGGCGTGTTTGATCGGGTCGGCGGCGCGAACAATATCGTGATACCCTTCAGGCAAAGCGATGTCTTTGCCGGAAAGAATATCGAGGTAGTCATCAATCATGGCAAAGAGTTCAAAGCGGAATTGAAAATCCTGCCCGCAACGATGCAATTTCCCGAAGGCGGTTCCGGCGCGGGCGGCGGCACCATTGCGCGATGAGAACAGGGCAGGCGTCATGGTTTCGATATTGTCGATACAGCGCGAAATCATCACGCCGGTTTTGCCATCTGCCCAGAGGATCGGCGCGGATATTCCGGCATCTGCGGCTACGGTGGCATTATGAAGTTCGACCGCGCGGTCGATATAGGTTTCCGTGCCCTCGCCCGGAATACGCACAATCAACAGCTCGTTTCCGGTATCGACGCGATACACCAGATTGGTCAACCCGCCGAGGCGCTGCGTGGTATAATCGCCCGGCTTTATCCCCATAAGGCGGGGCACATTTTGCAGGGCGGCATGCACGGCGGTTTGGTTCTCGGGCATCGGGCTTCCTTTGCTGGATCAGGTTTTCAGGCGGCTATTAGAAGGGTCATAAAGCGGCGCATTGGTGCGGGTGATCGGGTGGCGTTCGCCAAACACCTCGAGCGTGAAATCGGTTTTACCGGCAAGATCGGGCGGCAAATATCCAAACATGATGGTTTGCCCGACGGTATTTCCGTAAGCGGCGCTGGTCACAAGGGACGCGGTGCGATCCCCGTTCAAAATGGTTTCCCCCCCATAAAGCGGCAGGGCGTCCGGCGTGGTGAAACAGCACAATATTTGGTCAGGGCCGTTTGATTTCACCGCCCCAAGGGCGGCGCGCCCGATAAAATCGCCGCCGGTTTTGAAATGCACACGCCCGCCAAGACCCGCATGGAACGGTGTATAATCGGGGGAAATTTCGCTGCTCCAGTAAAGATACCCCTTTTCCATGCGCAGGCTGTCGATAGCGCGATAGCCGATATTGGTGATGTTTTCACCCTGCCCTGCCGCCCATAACAGATCGTAAACATGGCAGGCGAATTCGGTCGGAATATGCAATTCCCACCCCAGTTCGCCAACATATCCGATGCGCACGGCGCGCACGGGGGCGGCGCCGACAAAGATGTCGCGAGAGGTGGCAAACGGGAAGGCGGCATTGGACAGATCGCCTTCGGTCACGCGGGCCAACACGTCGCGGGCCTTGGGGCCGCAGATGTTGATCACCGCAAAACCGGAGGTCACTTCGATCAACAGGGCGCTGTCGTCGCGGGGCAAATGGCGGCGAATCCAGTCGCTGTCATGCACGCCAAAACCGGCGCCGGTGACGATGTAGAAACGGTTTTCGCCAAGGCGGGTGATGGTGACGTCGGCCTCGATCCCGCCGCGTTCATTGCAAAGCTGGGTATAGATGACGCTGCCCGTTGGCTTGTCCATGTTCGACACCGCAAGGCGTTGAATCACGCGCAGGGCCGCAGGGCCGCACAGTTCGAATTTGGAAAAACTGCTTTGGTCGATCAGGGCCACGTTTTGGCGCACGGCGTGGTGTTCGGCTGCCGCATATTTTTTCCAACCGGGGGCAAGAAAATCAAGTTGATCAATGGGCGCGACGCCTTTGGGGGCAAACCAGAGCGGGCGTTCCCAGCCATTTTTGGATCCCCACACCGCGCCGTGTTTGGTGAGACGATCATGGAGGGGACTTAAACGCAGATTGCGCGCGACGCTGCTTTCGGTGCCGGGATATCGCATCTTGTAATGATGGGCGTAATGTTCGACCGCGCGCGGATACATGAAGGCGCGGCTGCCGTGGTGGGGGCCAAAACGGCGGTTGTCCAACGGCCAGAGGTCAAGCGAGGGACGGCCTTCGATCAACCACTGTGCAATCATTTCACCGGCGCCGCCACCCGCAGCAATGCCATAGAGAAATCCGGTGGCCAGCATGAGATTATCAAAATCCGGCACCGGTCCCATGACGAAATCCCCATCCGCCGAATAGGGGATAGGGCCGTTGATCATCTGCCGGATGCCAACGGTATTGACCACCGGCGTGACCCGCCCGGCATTTTGCGCAATCGGCTCAAAACGGTCAAAGTTTTCAGGCAGAAGTTGGCGCACGAACGCGCCCGGAATACCATCATCACCAAAGGCCAGCGTGTTGTTTTCATAGCCGCCAATCACCAACCGCCCGCCAACGTCGGGTTTGTAATAGACCAAGCGATCAGGGTCGCGCAGCGTGGGCAGGCCATCGGGGAAACCGGGAATGGGTTCGGTGACGATATATTGATGTTCGACCGCACAGGCGGGAATTTTCAGGCCAAGTTTGGCCCCCAGTTCGCGGCTCCACATGCCGGTGGCGATGGTGATGGTTTCGGCCTCGTAGGTGCCGTTTGTGGTCAAAACCGAGGTGATGCGCCCGTTGGAAACGGTGAAATCAAGAACTTCGATGCCTTGTTTCAATTGCGCGCCGTGTTGGCGTGCGCCCGCCGCGATGGATTGGCACAGGCTTGCCGGATCAACATGGCCATCCGAGGGAATGAATGCCGCCCCTTCAAGGCCAGTGGTGTCGATATAGGGGAACAACGCCTTGGCCTCGTCCGGTGTGATCAGGGTCATTTCGAGGTCGAAACTTCTTGCCATAGTGGCGAGGCGGCGGTTTTCGAGCATCCGGTCACGCGAGGCGGCGAGGCGCAGACTTCCGTTTTTTTTCCAATCGCAGGCCATGCCGGTTTCGGCCTCGAGGTGGTCATACATCGCCACCGACCGTTGCAACATCCGCGTGGTATTGCGCGACGACCGCAATTGCCCGATCAAACCGGCGGCATGCCATGTCGCGCCTTCGGTCAGCGCCGCCTTTTCCAAAAGAACCACATCTTTTTCGCCGGATTTCGCCAGATGATAGGCGATAGAGCAGCCAATAATGCCTCCCCCGATAACAAGATGCTTTGCGGAATGATCTGCCATTACGGGGTCTTTCTATTGAGGGATCAGGGCACCGCGGCCACGTTGGGGCGGTTAGGGGGACGATCGGGAATTACGATTGAAATGTCATTGTGGGCCAACATTTCGGCGATATCCGCAGAGGGCGCAACATCCGTAACCAGAATGTCGAATTTCGCCGGATCGGTGACCGCGATGGGGGCGCGTTGGCCCAATTTGGCACTATCGGCGACGATAATGCGGGTTTGGGCGCGTAACGCCGCCTCGCAGGAAAGATCGGCCTCTTGAATATCGTGCAACATGAAACCGGTATCGGCATTGATGGCACCAACCGACAGAACCGCATATTGCACGTTGAACCGGCGGATGAAATTGATTGCATCCATGCCAAACGCACCGCCATCATGCGAGCGCAATTCACCCCCGGCAAGAAACACGCGGTTGTTATTGCGCGCGGTCAACGTATGGGCCACGGCGAGGGAATTGGTGACGATATAAAGGTCGCGATGATGACGCAATGCCTGTGCAACATAGGCCGTGGTCGACCCGATATCGAGGAACAGACTATCGCCGTCATCAATCATTTCGGCCACACGTTGCGCGAGGCGCTGTTTGACACCGGCATTTTTGTCCATGCGCGATTGAAACGGTTGTTCAACCACGGTCAGGTTTTCGGCGAGCAAGACCCCGCCGTGGACCTTGCGCACCAACGCACGCGCGGCGAGGGATTTGATATTGCGCCGGATTGTTTCATCGGACACGCCCAAACGATCCGCAAGAAAGCCCACCCTGCTTGACCCGCCGGCAAGGCGCAATTCGCGCAGGATTTCCTGTTCGCGGTGGTTCGAATGTTCGGGGGCGTCTTGCATATGTTCAATTAAATCCCAAAAGTTACCCCCGACAAATAGATGATTTCCCCTCGTTAAACAATAAACATTGTGGTTATGGTGTGGGTATTTGTGGTTTTTGTTGACAGTTGAGGAGTTAATGCGCAGGATTTGCCGCAAGCGGGTCGATTCCCGCATTCTAAAAACAAGCACGACAACCAATAGATACTTATTTGACAGACAACTTTGACAGACAACCGGGAGGAGCCTTAGATGAGGCATTTTATTAAGAACACCGTGGTTACGACTGTGGCCAGCGCATTTCTTGCTGGCGCGGCATTTGCGGGTGTCGAATCAACCGATCCTATCAAATTGACGCTGCATGATTGGTCAGGTCAGTTGATCAATACCAAAATCATGGGGTCGATCCTTGAGGAGGCCGGATATAATGTCGAATATGTGCAAGCCGATTATATTGCGCAATTTGCCGGTCTAAAAACCGGAGATCTGACCTTGGCGATGGAAATCTGGGCGACCACCGGCCAAGAGGCGTTGGATGAAGCAACCGCCAGCGGCAAAGTTGTCAATGCGGGCGAAACCGGCCTACAGGCGATCGAGGAATGGTGGTATCCGCTCTATATGAAAGAGCGCTGCCCGGGGTTGCCGGACTGGACCGCGTTAAAGGAATGTGCCGAGGCATTTTCAACCGCCGAAACCGCGCCAAACGGGCGCTATGTGGGTGGCCCTGTGACCTGGGGCGGGTTTGATGATGAACGCGTCGAGGCCTTGGGGCTTGAATTCGATGTGGTGCATGCGGGCACCGATGCGGCGCTGTTTGCCGAATTGGAAAGCGCCTATCAACGGCAGGCACCCGTCATTTTGTGGGTCTATGTTCCGCATTGGGCACCGGCGAAATACGAAGGTGAATTTGTTGAATTTCCGCCCTATTCGGCAGAATGTTATTCGGATCCATCCGTGGGTGTGAACCCCGATATGGCCTATGATTGCGGCAAACCGCGCGGCCCGATCTGGAAAGCGGCATGGGCCGGTATGGAAGACAAATGGCCGGGCGCGTTTTCTGCGGTGCAGGCCTATACCCTGACCAACGCAGAGATGAGCGCCATGGTCGGTGATGTTGATCTTGACGGTCAGGATATTGATGCGGTTGTTGCCAACTGGATGAGTTCCAACAAAGACCGCTGGAGCGGCTGGATCGCCAATTAGGCCAATATTCCCTCGGGGCCGGATGATCGTCCCCGAGGGGTAACCCCCCAAATTCAGGGTTTCAAAAGATGACCGAGCAGCCGAAACTTGCGTGTCGCAATATCTGGAAACTCTACGGCCCCGATGCCGAAAGTTATCTGGAAAAACACCCCGATCCCACGCTTGAGGATATCCGCGCGGCCGGTTTGATTCCGGCGGTGCGTGACGCCAATATCGACATTCGCGATGGCGAAATATTTGTGATAATGGGGCTGTCTGGGTCGGGAAAATCGACGTTGGTGCGGTGTTTGTCGCGCCTGATCGAACCTACCGCCGGGGCGCTTGAATTTCACGGGCAGGATCTTAGGGCGATGTCCGAGCGCGAGATGATCGAGATCCGGCGGCATAAACTTGGTATGGTGTTTCAACATTTTGCGTTGTTGCCGCATTTGACGGTTTTGCAGAATGTCGCCTTTCCCCTCACGGTGCAGGGACAGAAGAAAGCAGCGGCGGAAATGCGCGCCCGCGAGGTGATCAATCTTGTGGGTCTTGAGGGGCGCGAAACCTATTATCCGCGCGAATTATCCGGTGGCCAACAACAACGGGTCGGCATTGCGCGCTCGCTTGCGGTGGAACCCGAGTTGTGGTTTCTGGACGAACCGTTTTCGGCGCTTGATCCGCTTATCCGGCGCGAAATGCAGGATGAATTTTTGCGCCTTCAGGGCATGCTCAAGAAAACCATCGTGTTCATCACCCATGATTTTGACGAGGCGATCCGCCTTGCCGACCGCATTGCGATTATGAAAGACGGCGCGGTGATACAGGTGGCAACGCCCGAGGAACTCGTGCTGCATCCGGCGACCGATTATGTCGAGGAATTCACCCGCCACATTCCGCGCGCCAAGGTGATGTCGGTGGGTGCGATAATGGAGCGCGGCGCGCAGGGCAGCGGGGCGGGCATTTCTCAAACCGCCAAAATCGCCGATATTGCGGCACAGGTTGTGGCCGCCCAAACCCCGCTTGCGGTGGCCGATGATCGTGGTCAAATCGTCGGGGCCATTACCCGCGAAGCGGTGATTTCGGTTCTGGTGGAGCAAGGCACCTGATGCGGGTTTCAAGATCATCCCTGTTGTGGATCGGGCTATTTACGGTGACGTGGATGTTGGCCAGCTATGGCAAATCCATGGCCACGGCGGCGGATATGAAATGGTTGATCAAATACCCCAATGCGTGGGTTTTCCCGCTCAAGGATACCATTTCCGATATGATGCGGTGGCTGGTGGAAGATGCACATTTCGGGCTGTTTACCTTTACCGAGGCCACGCGCGCATTGTCATGGCTCATCGAGCAGCCGTATAATTTTGTGCGCGCCCTATTTTCCGACGGGTTTGATCGTAGAATCGGGCGGGACGCGGTGCAGATCGTGCCCCCGTTAAGCTGGATTGCGGTTCTGGCCGGGGTTATCGCGCTTGGGCATTATGCCAAAGACTGGGTTTTGGCGGGGATTGTCGGCGCGTCTTTTGCATACCTCGCGGTGTTCGGCCAATGGGAATCGGCGATGGTGACGTTGGCGTCGGTGATGATCGCGGTGCCAATCGGGGTCGGTGGTGGATTGATGTTTGGTATTCTCGCCTATCGTCATCCGTTGTTTGAACGCCTGATGACGCCGGTTCTTGATCTGATGCAAACGATTCCGATTTTTGCCTATCTGGTGCCGATCCTGTTTATGTTCGGGTTCGGGCCGGTGTCGGCCCTGGTGGCGACGGTGATTTATGCAATGCCGCCGATGGTGCGGATCACCACGATGGCGCTCAAGGCGGTCGACCCTGAAATCAAGGATTTCGGGGTGATGACGGGGTGCACCACGCGGCAAATGACATGGCGTATTCTGGTGCCCGCCGCCCAACAGAGCCTGATGGTCGGGGTCAATCAGGTGATCATGCTCTCGCTTAATATGGTGATTATTGCGTCGATGATCGGGGCCGGTGGCCTCGGGTTTGATGTGCTTTCGGCGTTGCGGCGGCTTGATATCGGGGGCGGATTCGAGGCGGGAATTGCCATTGTTATTCTGGCCATCGCCATTGACCGCCTATCCCAGGCCTTTGCCGAACGCAGCACGATGTATGTGCCAACCAACAGCGGCACGTCGTTTGTCGCGCGCAATCCGCGCACGGTTATTGTCGGCGTTATTTTGGTTATCGCTATGGGTCTTGGCCAAATCATTCCGTTTTTTCAGACCTACCCCGAGGGGCAGACCCTGACCACCGGCGCGTTCTGGAGTGATGCGGTTAAGTATCTCAACATCAACTATTTTGATCAATTCGAAGCGGTGAAAATCTTTTTCCTCAAAGGGTTCATGTTGCCGATCAAGCGATTTTTCCTCGGGGTGCCGTGGCCGTGGATGATCGCGATGATTGTTTTGATCGGCTGGCGGTTTGGCGGTTGGAAACTTGCGTTGATGAACGGGTTAATGGCGGTATTTATTGTCACCACGGGCCTCTGGGCCAAGGCGATGATCACGGTTTACCTGTGCGGGGCATCGGTGATAATTGCCAGCGTGATCGGCATCCCGTTCGGCGTTTTGGCGGCGGTGAACAAACGCGCGGGGCGCATTATCGGCGTGGTGATCGACACATTGCAAACGCTGCCGAGCTTTGTCTATCTGATCCCTGTGGTCATGTTGTTTCGCATCGGGGATTTCACCGCGATGATTGCCATTGTTCTCTATGCGCTTGCCCCGGCGGTGCGATATACGGAGCATGGCGTGGGGTCGGTCAGTGCCGATTTGATCGAGGCGGGGGTCGTTTCGGGATGCACGCGGATGCAGATTTTGACCCGTATTCGCCTGCCCTTGGCGCTGCCGGATATTCTTCTTGGGGTGAATCAGACGATCATGCTCGCCCTGTCGATGTTGGTGATTACCGCATTGGTGGGCACGCGTGATCTTGGGCAAGAGGTCTATATCGCACTGACCAAGGCCGACACCGGGCGCGGGATCGTTGCGGGCCTTGGTATTGCGTTTATCGCCATTATCGCGGATCGGGTGATTCCGGCGAGCGCGCGCAATGCCCGCATCCGGTATGGGTTGGAGGGTGGTCATGATTGACGGCGCATTAAAGAAAATCCGAGGTTTGCCGATCTGGCAGGGCGAGATTTCAATCGTGCCCCTGGACGGTGGCATCACCAACATGAATTTTGTGGTGACCGACGGGGCGGGCAAATATGTGGTGCGGTTGGGCGCCGACATTCCGGCGCACCACGTGATGCGGTTCAATGAATTGGCCGCCAGCCGTGCCGCCCATGCCGCCGGTCTATCGCCGCAAGTGGTCTATGCCGAAACGGGAATTACCGTTCTCGATTTCATCGAGTGCAAGACGTTTACGCCGCAAGACGTGCGCAAGCCCGAGAACCTGACCAGGATTTTGGCGCTGCTCCGCAAGTGTCATGTGGAAATCCCCAAACATCTGCGCGGACCGGCGTTGATTTTCTGGGTGTTCCACGTGATCCGCGATTATGCGGCGACGTTGAAAGACGCGCAGAGCGTGCATGTTCATTTATTGACCGAACTTGTCGCCACCGGAAACAAATTGGAAACCGACGCCGGACCGTTTGATATGGTTTACGGGCATAATGATTTGTTGGCGGCCAATTTTCTGGATGACGGCAAACGCCTTTGGTTGATTGATTGGGATTATGCGGGGTTTAATGCGCCGCTGTTTGATCTGGGCGGCCTTGCGTCTAACAACGGGTTAAGCGGCGATCAGGAAATCTGGCTGCTGGAAAACTACTTTGATAAACCGCTGACTGCCGATCTCTGGCGGCGCTATAGCGCGTTTAAATGCGCGTCGCTGTTGCGTGAAACCATGTGGAGCATGGTGTCGGAAACCACGTCTGAAATCGACTTTGATTATGCGGCTTATACCACCGAAAACCTTGCCCGCTTCCGCAATGCCCTTAACGACTATATTCAAATCTGAGGCCCACTATGCACGATCTTCCCAGTTCTTCGAAAACCGTCATTATTGGCGGTGGTATCATTGGCTGCTCGACCGCCTATCACCTTGCCAAAATGGGGGTCGAGACGGTTTTGCTTGAGCGGAAAAAGCTGACCTCGGGCACCACATTTCATGCGGCAGGCCTTGTTGGGCAGTTGCGTTCAAACGCCAATATCACCCAGATTCTCGGCTATTCCGTTGAATTGTATAATAAAATCGAGGACGAAACCGGCCTTGGGACAGGGTGGAAAATGAATGGCAGTTTGCGGCTTGCCTGCACACCGGAACGTTGGACCGAGGTAAAGCGGCAGGCAACCACGGCCCATTCATTTGGGTTGGAAATGGATTTGCTCACCCCGAAAGAGGCACAGGATTTGTGGCCGTTGATGAATGTAGACGATGTGATTGGGGCGGCATTTATGCCCACCGACGGGCAGGCGAATCCATCGGATATTACCCAGGCCCTGGCCAAAGGTGCACGCATGGCCGGCGCGCAGATTTTTGAAGATACCAAGGTTCTCGACCTGGAAATCGACAAGGGTAAAATCAAGGCGGTGATCACCGAACATGGCCGCATCGCCTGCGAAAAAGTTGTGGTTTGCGCGGGGCAATGGAGCCGCGAATTTTCGGCGCGGTTCGGGGTAAATGTGCCGCTGGTGAGCATGGAACACCAATATATGGTGACCGAGGCGATTGCCGGTATGCCCAAAAATCTGCCGACGTTGCGCGACCCCGACCGGTTGACCTATTACAAGGAAGAAGTCGGTGGTCTGGTGATGGGCGGATATGAAAACAACCCCATACCGTGGGCGGTTGGCGGATTTCCCAAGGGGTTTCATTATACGTTGCTCGACAGCAATTTTGACCATTTCGAGCCGCTGATGGAACTTGCGCTCGGGCGGGTTCCGGCATTGGAAACCGCCGGCATCAAAACCCTGACCAACGGGCCGGAGAGTTTCACACCGGACGGGAATTTCATCATCGGGGAGGCGCCGGAACTGGCGAATTTCTTTGTCGGGGCCGGTTTTAACGCCTTCGGGATTGCCGCAGGTGGCGGGGCCGGAATGGCGTTGGCAACATGGGTCAAGGATGGCGAGCCGCCCTATGATCTGTGGTCTGCCGATATTCGCCGGTTCGGGCGGCCGCATTTTGATACCGATTGGGTGCGCACCCGCACAATCGAGGCCTATGGCAAACATTACACTATAGGATGGCCGCACGAGGAAAATGAATCCGGTCGCCCGTGTCGCAAATCGCCGCTTTATGAAATTCTAAAGGATCAGGGCGCGTGTTTCGGTGAAAAGCTCGGCTGGGAACGGCCAAACTGGTTTGCCGATGCCGCCCTCGGCGAGACGGCGAAAGATGTCTATAGTTTCGAGCGCCAGAACTGGTTTGCTGCCGTGGGGCGCGAACATAGGGCAGCGCGCGAGGCGGCAGTGATTTTCGATCAATCGTCGTTTGCGAAATTTACCCTGAAGGGACCGGATGCCGCCGCCGCGTTGAATTATATCGCCGCCAATAATGTGGATCGCCCTGTGGGGACGTTGATCTATACGCAGATGTTGAATGATCGGGGCGGCATTGAATGTGATCTGACGGTGGCGCGGGTGGCCGAGGATGAATATTACATCGTCACCGGCACCGGATTTGCCACCCATGATTTCGACTGGATCAAACGCAATATTCCGGCGGGGATGAATTGCCAGTTGTTCGATATCACATCGTCCAATGCGGTGTTGTCGTTGATGGGACCAAAGGCGCGCGACATTTTACAGCAGGTGACGCGCAACGATGTGAGCGGCGACAGTTTCAAATTCGGCACCCATAAAACCATCGGGATTGCCGGTTGTCCGGTGCGCGCGCTGCGGGTCACCTATGTGGGGGAACTTGGCTGGGAACTGCATTTTCCGGTTGAATATGCCACGACGGTTTATGCGGCATTGATGGAGGCGGGGACCGGTCACGGGTTGGTCAATGCCGGATATCGCGCCATCGAAAGTTGCCGTTTGGAAAAAGGGTATCGGGCGTGGGGATCGGACATCGGGGCCGATCATACGCCGATGGAATCGGGCCTTGGATGGGCGGTGAAATTGAAATCGAATGTCGATTTCAAGGGCCGCGCCGCGATGGTTGCGCAGAAAGAAAACGGCGTCAAAAAGATGATGGCCGGGTTCACGGTTGATGATCCATCAGTGGTTCTTTTGGGGCGTGAAACCATCTATCGCAACGGGGTGCGCGTTGGTTGGCTTACGTCTGGGGGGTATGGTTATACGGTGGGGAAATCTATCGGATATGGCTATGTGCGTCACGGCGATGGCGTGGATAGTGTATTCGTTATGGACGGAGAATACGAGCTTGAGGTGGCAACCAAACGTATTCCTTGCGCGATTCACATGCGACCCTTGATTGATCCGGCGATGCAAAGGGTAAAGGCATAAGGGCGCGCTTTCCACTGTCTTCCATTGCGGATTGGGAAAGCGGTTTTTGGGCATGTTCGCGGTCAGGATTTACGGTGCACACTTGCCATTGCGCCGTCTAATCCGCTGCTAAAGTCGTTATACTGCTGCACGGCCTGCATGATTTGCGCCTGTTCGGCATATCCCAGATCGGCCACGCCCCGCGTCATGACGATGCGCCCCTGCACGGTAAAATCCGCCCGCCATGTTTTGCGAAACCGGTCATTATGCGCGGCACTAAAGCGGGACAGGACCAACAGGCCACTGAATGGCTCTGGACATACAACACCGACCGCCCCAACATGGGTATTGGCGGGATTACACCTGCTATGAAACTGAAAATGGCCGCGTAATTCTACAAGCGGACCCCATTAAAAATGGGGGGATTACTTTTGCACGCCATAATGTTCCAAAGGCATGATATTGGCGGCTTGAAAAATCACCCATGGTCGCGTAAAGTATGTTTTCTGTTGTTCCGTCATTGTCGCATTCAGACCAAGT
>JAUZRV010000029.1 GCA_030950105.1 Rhodobacterales bacterium
AGAAAAAACTCGCGCTTGGTCCGCTTCTTCTTGTAGGCCTGCTCAAGTGACGAAAAACTCTGCTGTTTCAATGCCAATTCTCCCGTAAGTGCTGCCAGAATTATAGCACGGAAATCAGGGCTTTGTTCAGAGATTCCTTAAAGTCTTTGCGGCTGCCACGGGTGAACTTGGCGGCTTCTTCGGCCACTTCGTTCGCATTTTCCCAATCAAAGCCTTCAAAGCCCATACGTTTGGCCAGTTGCGCGATGATCCACCAATCCGGTTTTGCCTCCCCGGGTGCATCGTAGAATTTTTGATACAGACGGATACGACGCTCGCCATTGGCCCGCAAGAAATCTTCTTCGCCCCATGTCGCGGCCGGAAAGATGATATCGGCGAACTGGTTCCCGATTGGATCAACAAGATAGATATCTTGATTCACCAGAACCATACCACCGCTATCAACCCGTGCTTTGAGGGTCTCAAGGATTTTCTCGCGGTTGATTGATTGGATCTGGTGCGGATTCCCACGGGTCAGCTCGTGAAAGCGGGCAGACATTTGTTGGCTTCCCAGCATGGATTGAATCCATGTTGTGCCGATAACGTGGGCCATACGGGTGTGACCCGCCATTGTCCAGGTATCGGTATCAAGCGCGCGCCGACGACGACCCGGCAGTTTCATTGGCGATTTATTGCGCGGATACCCGCCGCCACGAACACCACCACGTTGGTGGCCACCGGCACGACCAATAACCTGACCCGGACGACCACCGGCCCCGACGGTAATGCCCAGCGCGGAAATCGCTTGGGTGTTGCCGGTGTTGTTGGACCAATAAAACCCCTTTTCGATCATGATCGAGGTTTTAGGCCGCGACCCGTCGCCTTTTGGTTTTGCCATCATTTCGGCTGCAAGCTGAATTTTCGCAGCATCTACACCGGACACTTCTGCCCCAGCTTCCAATTTGAACTCATCTTGCGAGAGCAACCATTTGGCCCAATCGTCAAAGCCTTTGGTTTGGAATTTGCCCCATGTGGTGCGCCATTGCCAAGGTGTGTTCCGTGTGCCCTGACCAAAGCCGGACGAGGCCCCCCATTTGTCATTGACCCATTTTTCGATCCACTCTTTGTCTTGCCAACCGTTTTCGACAATGATGCGCGCAATTGCGTTCACCACCAACAAATCGGTGCCCGGTGTCACGTCAAGCCACAGACCGCCATTTTGTTCGGCATAGGCAACGCCTGCGGTTTTACGCGGCACCATAAAGATGGCTTTCTGGCCGTTCTGAATACCCTTCATGATCCATTGCGTGAACAGGATCGTTTTGGTTTCATACGGATCAGTCCCGCAAATCAGCAGGGTTTCTGCGTTCATCCAGTCTTCGTAAGCTGGACCAAAGTTGTCAAAACCCGCATCGCGAAAACCCGGCGTCGACGACACATCGGAAGGCGTGTCGTGGAAGGTGAAATTTGCCGTGTTGATCGAACGCAACGCGTATTTGGTAATCGCATACGTGTTTTCGATATACTGATAGCTAAAGGTTTTGACGCCGTAGGCATTGTGGCCGTGTTTCTTGATCACGTATTTTGCCATCTCGGCGGCAATATCAAGGGCAAAGTCCCAAGGCACCGGCTGCAAAATTCCGTAAATCCGCATCATTGGCGACTTCAGACGATCGCGTGTCGGGGTTTCGGGATTATAACATTTCTGCGCAATACACCCGCCACGAAGCGATGAATCACCGTCGGTGTTCACAAACTCGGTGTCTTTGTCGGGAATGATCACAACGTGATGCGGCTCACCTTCATGCAGCACAATATTATGCTGATTTGGGGCAACCCACGGGCCAAGCGCCTGCACTGGAAAATCTTCACCAAATGCGTTGTCTTCCGCTGCTGCACCACCTTCTTTGCCGCCTTTAACGGGCCAGCGAAAGACTTTGTAACCGCAGGCCACGATACAATAATCGCAAGCAGTTGTGATGACTTCCGCGTCCGCTGGTGGCAGTGGCACATTGGAGTCAGGGATATAATATGGAGTTGACATGTTTTTCCCTTCCTATCCGTGTAAGTTTTCTTTGCGACCGAAAATCAGGCCGAAAATTCCGGTGGCATAGATATCGTCGCCGTCAACTTCCAACAGAACCTGTGGAAGACTTTGATACGCCTGACCCGAGATCAGAATACCGTGGCGTGTCAGATCATAGGTGGACAAATGCAACGGGCACGCGCCCAGAGATTTTGTATCCGCCTTATAGCTGTCCATAAGCGAGCCACCTTGGTGAGTGCAGGCATAATTGAACGCGACAATATCCTGATCAGGACCAAGGCCACCGCCGGCCTTGACGCCCATACGCACGATCATGCTATCGGCATGTTCGCCTTCATCCGGATAGGTGAAATCTAATGGCTCATCCAATTTCAGATCAGACATCTTGGCGATCAACTTGCGCGGATATTCGGTCACTTGCGCCGGCACCTCTTTGGCCATTGCAGTGCCCGGATTCATCGTGATCATGATCGTGGTTGTCACCCCCGAACTGATCAGGAAATTACGGCGGGAAACCAGACACTTATGCCCGACTTTCTTGGCAATTTCCTTGCGCGACATCACGCCTTCATTTGGTGTTTCATGTGTCATATTTTTTTCCTCTCCGTCGCGGTTCAATCAAGCGCCGCATAGGGTGGCAAAACAGGGGGGTCGACCTCAAGCTCGTCGCCGCTAAAGGCTTCGAGAAAGGCAACCAGTTGATCAACTTCATCGTCCGACAGGCCCAGGGGCTTGATCAGATCGGATTTGGTCGACGCCATAGTGCCATCGGTGAAATCATTCTCACCGCCACCCGCGTTATAGAATTGCACGACTTCTTCGAGATCCCAGAACGACCCGTTGTGCATATAAGGCGCGGTATAAACGGTATAGCGAAGTGGCGGCGTGCGGAATTTGCCCAAGTGGTCTTTTTCCTTGGTGCGGAAATAGAGACCCGGATCGTCCTTAAGCACACGATACATTTCCTGAGTGACGCCTTTGGCGAAAATTTCGTAACGGAATGTCACCTGTGCAAGGCCGTCATCTTCCCAACGTTCGGCCGGTGGCACCCCGAGATTATAATAATTCTCGTCGGTGGCCTGCGCCCCGTTGTGACACTGGATACAGCCGGCCTTGCCGTTGAACAGCTCCATACCGGCAACTTGTTCGTCCGAAAGCGCCGCAGTATCACCCGCCAGATATTTATCAACCGGCGTATCGTTCACGATCAAGGTGCGCTCGAACGCGGCAATCGCGGCCCATGCATCCCCGATCAACGGATACTCGGTGCCAAACACCTCGTTGAACCGCCGACGATATTCCGGAATAAACGCCATGCGGGTTTCCATCACGTCGTTTTCGCCGTTGCCCGCAACCGCCCCTTTGGCGGCTGATGGCGCTTGTTTCTCAAGCGACGCGGCAGAACCGGCCCAAAACAACTGACCCAGATAGGCTGAATTGATCACCGATTGGCTGTTGCGCCAGTGCACGGTGCCCGGATACCCGCGTGACAGGCTATCGCCAAACGCCCAGCCCTGATCCGGTTCGTGACAGGTCACACATGCGGTTGAGGCATCGCCACCAATCCGCGGATCCCAGAACAGGATTTTACCCAGCTCTACTTTGGCATCCGATTGCAGGTTGTCCATTGGAATGGGCGGTTCGCCCAAAGGTGCCAGTGGCGGATAATCCTGCGCCATAGCCATTGAGGCCGTGGTCGCAAGAGCCGCAACGCTGGCCATTAAAACGAATTTGTTTTTCATTGGTTTCATCTCTCCTCTCCCGTCCTAGTTCTGAACTTCGCGCCAGTTTTCGATGGCGGGATAGTTGGTTGGAACAGGGTCAGGCCAGACATAATCAGGGCCGGTTAATGGATCGCCAGACAGCGCCTCAAGGAAGGCAACAATGTCTTTTTGTTCGGCAAATGTCAGGCCAAGCGGCTTGATCCGCGGATCTTTGTTTGCGTCGTCACCGCCGCCTGCATTGTAAAACGCCACGACTTCGAACAGGGAATCAAAGGTGCCATTATGCATATAAGGCGCGGTATACGTCAGCTCGCGCAGGGTTGGCGTGTTGAACGATCCAACATCGCTACGATCCACAGGGTTGCGAATAATCTGCGCCCCGACATCACGACGGATGTTCATATAATTCTCGATACCCATGAATTGCGCAAACGCGGCATAGGTCATGTGACGCATCGGATCGGACCAGATATCGGGATTTTCGGCAACACCGATATTATAGGCCTGATCATCGGTGAACCGGCTGCCGTTGTGGCAACTTACACACCCTGCCTTGCCGGTGAACAACTCTTGTCCACGCGTTGCACCGTCGGACATAGTGCCTTCGTCAAACGCCGCGCCTTTGGAAATCAGCGTATTCAGATACTCGGGGATCGCCTTGCGGATCGACCCGTTGGAAGGCTCGCCATATCCGGCCGCTGCGAACATCTCGACATAAACAGGATCCTGCTTGACCCGTTCCTGCATCAACCGCATATCCATGTTCATCATGTAATCTTCGGTGATGCTCTCGCGGGTTACATCGTTGAGATTGGTGCCTATACGCCCGTCATGAAACCAATTATCCGCAATCGCGGTGTTGATCAGAGTAGGCGTATTGCGAAATCCTTTGGACCCTGGATAAGCCAGCGATAGCGGCATGCCATCGGCGAACCCGTTTTCGGGTTGGTGACAGGTCGCGCAGGACAATGCCGCATCACCCGAGAGACGTTTATCAAAAAACAAACGTTGCCCCAACAGGGCCTTTGCTTCGTTGACGTCGGGTGCCACGATTGGCCCGATTGGGTTGCCTTCTGCGACGGCTGACCCTGCGAGAACCGTGGCGCACATAAGTGCCCCAACTGTCGCAACTGTGCCGCCTTTGAACCGAGATATCTTCATTGATCTCCCTTTCTGTTAGATTTTTTCGACTCAGGGTTATTTCCTGAGCTAAGTTTTGCCTTGCCCGCATGTTCTGCCCCTGCGCAAACCGCGTCATTGACGACCGTCAAGATTTTGTAAAAATCAACTTATTTAACAGGGTTATTTCCGGACTTGCGCCAACATTAGACCAAGGGTTTTCCTAGGTTATTGGACTGCACCTCACATAACCGGAGAACAATAGTGCTGCCAAAATCCGGGTCGGTATTGACCGGATCACCCTATGCTAGGCGCGCACACGCCGCCGCGCCCATAATGCCAGAGCAATGAACAACAAACCCGCTACGCCCGCGGCAACAACGGCTGTTGTCATGACCTTGGTCGGGTTTTCCACCGGCTCAAGCAATATCCAATACCACGAAGTAAAGCTGTGTCGTGCCCCCACCTCGCCATTCACGCCATCCCAGTTGGCAAATGCAATCGGCGTATAAACCCCTTCTTGGAGTTGCAAATCAGCGGGCGATTCCGTTTCCAGAGCGCGGGTAAACACCACCTGCCAGCGGCCGTTTTCCCATGTGCCCTTGGCCGACAAATCACTGCTGTCCGCACGCGGACGCGGGGCCGTATCGGGACCTGTCGCATCCAGAAACAATGCCATTTCCGGCGTGCCTTCGGCCTCGCTCGGGGCTGCCCAATACCACATATTGACCGGGTTTTTCTTGTCACCATGGCGAAACCACGGTTTTTCCGAAGTGCCCGACAATTCCATCGGCAATTGCACTGCGATTGCGTCTCGCGTGCCCTCGATATCATCGACCGAATATTCCTGTTCAAGCGCGGAACCGGGCACCGAATAGGTGCGGTCGTCCATATCAACCCGCATGGTGATGCTGCTCTCGTTATAAAGCGCGCGCACGGTCACCATTTCATTGAGCGAAGAATACAAACGCGGTTCCTTGATCACATTGGGGGCCATCGCAAACGTCATGGCCGGCGCCAAATCCCATGCCGCATCATCCGCCGCCGACGGCAAATCGCCCTCGACACGCACCGCGCGAATAACCGAATCTCCTTGGCTCAACGGTGTGGAATTGTCGCGCAAAGTCATCACATAATTGGCCACCGCCCACCGCGTATCACTATCAAGAGCGGTGGTATGTTCGGGCATGGGCGACGACGGAATACCGACCGACAGCCGTTGAAACACATCTTCGACGTCGCGCGTCACCCGCCATGTTTCGGGCCGTGTCAAATTTCGCGGCCAAATCCGCGCACCGGAATCATCCGCAAGCCGTTTGCCCGACGTGATATTGCCGCGCCCTTCAAGCCCGTGACAATCCGCACAAATCCCTTCGAACTTTTCGCGCCCCAAGGCCAATAGATCGGGCGTCACCACCGGCATCGTGCCAAGGTCAATCGGCGCAAGATCTTCGGGGTCTTCTTCATCCCAATAGCCGAACACCTTGATTTTCTCGATCAACGCATCAATTTCAACATCCGTCAGAATGGTTTTCCAACCGGGCATCGCGGTGCCGGTCAACCCGTCGCGAATGGTATTGCGCAAATCGTCATCGGTGGGAAATTCCGAATCCGCATCGGTGGTTTTATATTTGAACAGACCAAGCGTAAAATCACGCGGCAACGGATACATAAATTCCGCGGCAACCCCCAACCCATCGCCGTCTTCGCCGTGGCATTGTGAACAGCGCTGCATATAAATTGCATCCACCGCGTCTTCGTCCAATTCGCCACCAGCAACGGGTTCGGGCGCGGCCTCTCCTGTGCTTTCTTCCAATTCCCACGAACGCGGTTCAAATCCGGTATAATCATAGAGGAACGAAATGATCTTCCAAACGTCGTCCTCTGGCAGGATTTCCTCCCAAACCGGCATCGCCGATGCCCAAGGCGTGCCCTCACGCGGCAGGCCCGGTCCCCCCGTGGTGATCCGCCAAAACAGGAACGATTCCTGCAATTGCGCAATCATCCCGACATCTTGAAAATTGGTCGGGCGCGGGTTGAACGCCTCGGCAAAATGGCCGGTCCCGTCCAACATATCCCCATGGCAGAATATGCAGTTCTGATAATAAAGTTCGGCCCCCTGATCAACGATCTCGGCGTATTCATCGGATGTATCGCCCAGCGACCGATAAGGGTTTTCCAGCGTCAACAGATCAAACGATTTCCCATACACGCGCAACGACGACGGCGGCGCAGGATGCACGGTGCGCAATTCAAGCGGCGACACGATTGACGGCTTCACCATTTCATAGGTCAAGAATCCGACCCCCGCGACCACACCGGCAAACGCCACAATGCGCAACGGCAACATTTTCGGCGCGCCAAACAGCGCCATGATCGGCGCGAAAAATGTCCGCGCCGTTTTGTCGTCAAACGTCACTACCAACAGGATGCCCACGGCGCAAATCACCATATATTGCACCAATAGGGATTGCGGCAACGGCGGGTTCAACACATGGGCAAAAACCACATAAAGGCCGGTGATAACGATCAATGACCAGAACAGGGGATGTTTGAAAAAGCGCATGGTAGTGTCCCTATTCCGGCAGGTTCATCAAATAATCAACGATCAGGATTAGCTCGCTCTCGGCCATCCCGTCGCCAAAATCATCCGGCATCATGCCACCTTCAAACCCATCGGCAATCTCTGCCTCGGGGTCGATTATTGCGGCCTTGATCTGTGCTCGGTCCATCCGCGCCCCGATCCCGCCAAGGTTTGGCCCCAAATCGCCCTCGCTGCCCTCAAGATCATGACAGCCACCACAGCCATAGGCATCAATCACTTCAATCGCGGTGCTGGCGGGGCCTTCATCATCGCCCGCCGCAACTGGCGCGGCCTCCGGCAGCTCCATCAAATAGGTGCTAAGAACGATCAGTTCACTCAATTGCATGGTCTCGCCAAAATCGTCCGGCATGAAATCGGCATCAAACCCGTCGGCAATCACCGCGTTTGGATCAATGATGGCCTCCATCACCAACGCCCGCGACATCCGGTTGCCAATCCCGCCCAACAGCGGCCCTATATCGGCCCCGCTCTCGTTGAGATCATGACAGGCGGCACAGCCGTATTCGTCGATAATATCCACCGGATCGGTCAATGCCGCATCCACTGCTGGCGCGTCTCCGGCCACCGGCACATCATCGGCGCTTGGCAAGGGCACAGTCGGTTCAAACGCCGCGCGATCCTGTAGAAACGCGATCACCGCGTTCATCTCGACCGGGGAAAGTTCAATCGGTGCGGCATCCACAACCGGCATCGGCGACACCGTATCGTTGCTGCCCTTTTTACCAAACCCCGCCACCACAAAGACCGACGGGTCCTGCATGGATTCGCGAAGATAACCCTCAACCGCTTTGGCCCCGTCTTTGCCCGCCGCCACTCCGGTGTAACGCGCATCACCCAACCGGCTGAAAAATATCGCCGACAGATCCATTTCCAACGTATCCGGCGCGCGGCCCATCCCGTTATGGCATAGCGTGCAGGTGCCTTTTCCCGAAAACAATTCTTCGCCAAGCGCGATCATACCCGCCATATCCAACCCGTCGGTCGACACCTCGACCGGCGGGGATGTGTCCGGTTCAACCTGCGGCAACATGTGCGAAAACCCCTGAAAAAACAGCATCATAACAACGCTAAAAACAATGATCCGCAGGAAGGTCATGATCTGCTCTCCTGCTTGGTCGCCCCAAGGCGCGATAGCCAGAAAACAAACACCATAATCGCCATAAACCCGAGGGTAATTGCGGTAATTGTGTTGCCCGCATCACCCAGTGACGGAATATAATTCTCCGGCGAATTATCCTTCATAATCGTATAAACATGCCATTTGGTGCGCAGCGACGACCGGATATACCCCATCAATCCCATCAACCACGTGAACGCCACCGGCAGCACGAACAACGCATATTGCGACCGCTCCGACATCCGCCCCCAATGCACCTTTTCCGCCTTGGCCCCGCGCAACATAAACACGTCAATAATGACCGACCCGATGATGATCATAAGAGTGCTGAGAACTTGCGGCACCGACGCGCCCACCTTGTAAACCGTCGGCGTGATATACCCATACATCCCCGCCCCGACGATATTGACTATCCCCACCACATAGAGCGCGATCACCACCATATTGCCCGATTTCGCCCAACTCACAGTGGGCACACGGCTTGACCGATAAAACATCTGGAACGACAGAAAGGTCATCACCAACATCAGGTTCACAGCGGTATTTTTCGCCGGCATAATCCCCAACGGCCCAAGGATCTTGTGGCTGGTCCCGCCAAGGGTCTGAATCTCGTTCGCGGTCAAAATCAACGTATGCGGTGTCACCCAGACAAGGAACCCGCCGACAAGAACCACCGCGATATATTTCACATATTTGGCGTATTGCGCCCCACGATCGGTGCGCATCAAACCCGACCACAAGTAATAATTCGCGGCCAACATAATCGTGCCGATCAATACCGCCTGAATAATAAACAGCCATGCCAAAATCCCGCCCATCGCGGTGATGCCCATTTGCTGACTATAGGCGTAAATCTCGGCCATTAGCCAATACCCGGCAAACGGCAGCGGCAAAAATCCGAGGATCGCAATGAAGTTCGACGTATACCCCATCCAGTCGTAATGCGCCTTTTTGACCGGGTCTTTTTCCGCCAGAAACATATAGGCCGCATAGCCACCGACGATCGCCCCACCATAGGCAATATTATCCAAAAATCTGTGTAAATTCAACGGGTTCCATAGCGGATTGCGCGTTGCCTCCCATACGGTTCCGGTGATCGCCCCCGCCGCATCAACGCCCGCAGGCGACATCATGAACGAGGCCCACGCATTGGCGACAAACATCAACGTCAGACCAACCGTATTAAGCAGAAGGCCAATCGACATGTGAAACCATTTACGATTGCCCCGCCGCAGCGCATCCCACGAATAAAAATACACATAGAGCGTGATGGATTCGAGGCCAAACAGCAGCGCATAGATCAACATTTGCCCGCGAAACACCTTGATCAGATACCCCATGAGATGCGGATAAAACACCAGCAGCGACAACAACAACCCGCCCCCGACAAGCGCGGTAAGCGAATAGGCGGCCATGGTGATTTTCATGAACTCGCGCGCCATATTGTCAAACCGGTCGTCGCCGGTGGCCACGCTCATAAATTCGGTCGCAATCGCGAACAACGGCACCGCCAAAACGAACGCCGCCAGAAACAGATGCATCTGCGCCATCGACCACGCCACCGTGCGCGCGCTAATCCCCGCGATCAACGGATAATCAAGCCGCGAGGGCTTGGGCGCGCCCTCTAATACGGTAGAAACCTCGTCACCAGCGGCAAGTGCAAATTCGGGCGCAAGCAGCGCAACAAACACCACGATCAAAGCAATCAAATATGAGGTTTTCATCGTTTTCCCCTACAGCGGCATCAAATCGGCACCGACGGGCAGGCCTTGGGTTTCCATAATCGACTTGTCCATTGCATAGAAAATTCCTGCCCAAACCACCAAAGCCACTCCAAAAACCAACCACCTATTTCCAAGCATACCGACGCCTTTACTGCTTTTTCCTATTTGCGAAAATTGCCGCCTAATGCGCTGAAATCACGCCATGATCGTAGATCAACAACCACCAGAAAAAATACATCATCGCCACTGCGGTCGCCGCAAAAACAAGCTTTCCGAGAGTTGTATTTTGGTGTTTGTCGCTCATGATTTCCCTGCAAATCGCACATTTATCATCGAATGAAGGGAACACATTCGGGATTCAAAGTAATTGACGGTCGTCAAGATTTGCCAGATTTCCATGGAAACCGGCTTTTTCTTTGCACCAAAGCACCACGCTTTAAACCTGAGACAGGGTTAAAGCGTGGTGCCGCATACCCTCACAATGTCCGGAGCACCTCGCCACAAACATGTAATTCAAGTTTCTGACGAGGTGCTTTAGAAACAAAAACGCCTCGTCGTCTCCCCGATCATCGGGACGACAACGAGACGCTTTTAGACGTGTGGTATCGATATAATTTCAGGCCCCATAAATCACTCTATGGGGCCATAATACTAGGCCGCGGAAACTGCCCGTTTGGCCATGACCGCAATGAGGTGCGCACGATAATCCGCAGCACCGTGCATATCCGACATCAGGCCGTCTTGCGACGCGGCAACACCATCAAGTGCGCCGGCAGACCAATTTGCCCCCAAGGCCGATTCCATCGCGCCTTGGCGAAATACGCCATCTTCTCCGGCACCCGTAACCGCGACACGCACACCGCCCGCGCCATCCGCAACAAACACCCCGACCAGCGCAAACAATGACGCCGGTTGCGGGAATTTGGCATAGGCCGCTTTTGCAGGTGCGGTGATTTTCACGGCGGTGATGATTTCTCCATCCTCAAGAGCCGTTGAAAACAACCCCTCGAAAAAATCATCTGCCGTGATTTCACGCGTGTTGGTCACAATTGTCGCGCCAAGCGCAAGCATCGCCGCCGGATAATCCGCCGCCGGATCATTATTGGCAACGGATCCGCCAATGGTGCCGACATTGCGCACCGCCGGATCACCGATACCCGATGCCAGGTCGGCCAGCGCCGGACAAACATCGCGCACGACCGCGCTACTTGCCACTGCCGTATGGGTTGCCGCAGCGCCAATAGTCAGCACATTACCGTCCGCCGAAATATCCGACAGGCCGTCAATTGCGCGGATATCCACAAGGTCACTTGGCGACGCCAAATGCTGCTTCATGGTGGCAAGCAAGGTTTGCCCACCGGCCAGAATGGTGGCATCTTCCCCGGCTGTAAGGGCGGCTGTGGCATCTGCTATGGACGCTGGTTTGTGATATTTTGTTGAATACATCTCAATTTCCTCCCTTACTCTGCTGCCACGGATTTGGTGGCCTGAATGGCGCGCCAAACGGCCTGTGGTGTGGCTGGCATCGCCAGATTATTATTGCCTATCGCATCCGTGATCGCGTTGATCACCGCTGGCGGCGATCCAATCGCCCCCGCTTCACCGCACCCCTTTACCCCCAACGGATTGTTGGGGCTTGGGGTTTCGTGATGGCTCACATCGAAGAACGGAATATCGGCAGCGCGCGGCATGGTGTAATCCATATACGATCCGGTCAAAAGTTGGCCGTCATCGTCATAAACCACCTGTTCAAGAAGCGCCTGACCGATGCCTTGGGTTACGCCGCCGTGGACCTGACCTTCGACAATCATCGGGTTGATAATGGTGCCAAAATCATCGGCTGCGGTGAATTTGATGATCTCGGTCACGCCCGTGTCCGGATCAACCTCGACCTCGCAAATAAACGCCCCCGACGGGAACGAGAAATTCACCGGATCAAAGAACGCGGTTTCCTTCAATCCCGGTTCCATCCCTTCGGGCAGGTTATGCGCAATATAGGCGGCAAGACCGACCTCGTGCCATCCCATTGCCTTGTCGGTGCCGGCCACTTTGACCTGCCCACCTTCAATCACAATATCTTCCTCTGCGGCTTCCAAAGTATGCGCCGCGATTTTCTTGACCTTGGCCTCGACCTTGTCCATCGCTTTGACAACTGCCGACATGCCCACCGGCGCAGAGCGCGACCCATAGGTGCCCATGCCAAACTGCACTTTGTCGGTGTCGCCATGCACGATTGATACGCTTTCTATCGGGATGTCGAACCGGTCCGCCACGATTTGGGCGAACGTGGTCTCGTGGCCCTGCCCGTGACTGTGGCTGCCGGTCAGGATTTCGATACTGCCCACGGGGTTCACCCGCACCTCGGCAGATTCCCACAGGCCAACGCCGGCGCCAAGCGACCCTGCCGCTTGCGATGGGGCCAATCCACAGGCCTCGATAAATGTCGAATAGCCGATCCCGCGCAATTTCCCGCGCCCTGCGGCCTCGGTTTTACGCGCTGCAAATCCGGCAATATCCGCCGCATCCTGTGCCATTTCCAGAATTTTCGGAAAATCACCCGCGTCATAGGCCATCAACATCGGCGTTTGGTGCGGGAAGGTCTGGATAAAGTTGATCCGCCGCAATTCCGCCGGGTCCATATCCAATTCGCGCGCCGCGGTTTCCATCATGCGTTCCATCACATAGGTCGCCTCGGGACGACCCGCCCCGCGATAGGCATCCACCGGCACCGTATTGGTATAATACGTCCGCACATTACAATGCAGATTCTGGATATTATACTGCCCCGACAACAGAGTGGCATAGAGATAGGTCGGCACCGAACTTGAAAACAGCGACATATACGCGCCAAGATTGGCCACGGTATCGACCTTGAAACCAACGATTTTGTGGTTGTCATCAAAGCCCATTTTCGCCGTGGTAACATGGTCTCGCCCGTGCGCATCGGTCAAAAATGCCTCGGAACGGTCCGAGGTCCATTTGATCGACCGGTTGGTGCGCATCGACGCCCACAGACAAGTAATTTCTTCGGGGTAAACATAAATCTTGGCCCCGAAACCGCCGCCGACATCGGGCGCAATCACCCGCAATTTATTCTCGGGTGCGACCTGATAAAACGCCGACAACAGCAGGCGCGCAACATGCGGATTCTGGCTTGTTGTGTGAAGCGTATAATGCTCCTCGGCATCGTCATAGGTGGCAATCGCCACGCGCGGCTCCATCGGGTTTGGGGACAGGCGATTGTTGGTCAAATCAAGCGTGGTAATATGGGTGGCACTGGCCAATCCGGCATCCGCCAATGCCTCATCGCCCAATTCCCAATCATAAATCAGATTACCGGGCGCATTTTCATGGATATTCGGCGCATCCTCGGCCATCGCCTTCATCACGTGGGCAATCGCCGGCAATTCTTCGTAATCGACCACAACCGCCTCGGCGGCGATCCGTGCCTGCGCTTGGGTTTCGGCAATCACAACGGCAATCGCATCGCCGACATAACGCGCCTTGCTGGTGGCCAATGCCGACCACGCGCCCATATTCATCGGGCTGCCGTCTTTTGATGTCACGGCCCAACCGCAGATGATGTTGCCGATGCCGTCGCCGGTCAATTGATGACCATCCAACACCTCGATCACCCCATCCATCGCCAGCGCCGCAGATGCGTCGATACCTTTGATGTTGGCGTGGGCATGGGTGCTGCGCACGAACGCCGCATAGGCCTGATTGTCATTTCTAATATCGTCGGTGTATTTGCCTTTGCCGGTCGTGAAACGCTTGTCTTCTTTGCGTTTGACGCGGGCGCCAATTCCAGTGCTCATTTTACTATTCTCCCTGTTGTGCGGCCTGATTTCCCGTCACGCGATTGATCATCGCGGGGAAATCACCGCATCCATCACATTTTGGTGGCGGCGTCCTCGATGGACTTCACGATATTATGATACCCCGTGCAGCGGCAAATATTGCCCTCAAGCTCGGCGCGGATCGCATCAGACGTAAGATCCTTGCCCTCTGCCTTGTAGCGTTTGACCATATCAATGCCGGTCATAATCATGCCCGGTGTGCAAAATCCGCACTGAAGACCGTGATTGTCGTTAAACGCCACTTGCATCGGATGCAGTTCGGCATCTTTTCCGCCCTTGGTCAGCCCCTCAATGGTCAAGACCTCGGCCCCGTCCAAAGACACCGCCAGCGTTGAACAGCTTTTTACCGGCATGCCGTTGATATGCACAACACAGGCGCCGCATTGGCTCGTGTCGCACCCGATATGGGTGCCGGTAAGGCGCAAATTTTCACGCAGAAATTCGGACAAAAGCGTATTATCGGGTATATTCCCGCTGACCGCCTTGCCGTTTACAGTCATATTTACAGTCGTCATATGGTCCTCCCTGACTGGCGACTCTTTTTGGTCGCACTCTATTTTCCGGACCCTTCAGAATTACGTTTCTTCAGGACCCTCATTGCTTAAATGCTTGTGAAAGTTATCAAAAAACTTGTTGGCGAGCTTTTTAGCCGTTGAATCAATCAACCGGCTGCCAAGCTGCGCAATCTTGCCACCGACATTTGCGTTGGCGGTGAACGTCAAAACCGTCTCGTCGCCATCGGCGGCAAGCGCCACATCCGCCGACCCTTTGGCATAACCGGCAATTCCGCCGGTGCCCTCGCCCTGAATGGTGTATCCTTCCGGCGCATTGATGTTCACCAACTCGACAGCGCCTTTGAATTTCGCCTTCACCGGCCCGATTTTGAGAACCACCAATGCGGTCATTTCGGTATCCGACGTTTTTTCAAGTTCCTGACATCCCGGAATACAGGCCTTCAAAACCTCTGCATCATTCAACGCTGCCCAAACAACATCGCGCGCCGCGGCGATGCGGTATTCGCCGGTCATATCCATGTGGTAAATGTCCTGATATTAGAATTCATAACGAAGGATCATAACGCTGGTGCGATTCGACGCAACCGCCAGATGAACTTTATTAAAGCATCCCCATCAAACGGCTTTTCTCGCCCGGCCCACTCAACGCGCGGCTCAAATCCGCCAGCGAATTAAGCGAATGACAGGCGTGGAAACTGTCTACAAACGGCAGGATGGTGCGGATGCCCCCCGCCTTTGGCGAAAATTCGCCCCAGCGCAGCAACGGATTCAACCAGATCAGACGCCGACATGACAGCGATAGCCGCTCTACCTCGCGGTGCAACTCTGCGGTGTCGCCACGTTCCAACCCGTCGGTGATCAACAACACCACCGCGCCTTGCCCCAACATCCGCCGCGACCAATCACGATTGAACCGGTGCAGCGCCGCGCCAATTCGCGTGCCCCCCTGCCAATCCGGTGCATCGCGCCCCGCCGCCTCAAGCGCATGATCAACGTCTTTCAGATGTAGCGCTCTTGAGACATTGCTCAACTGGGTGCCAAACGTGAACCCGTGCACCTGTCCCCACGATGGATTTGGCGCCCATACCAACGCGTGCAGAAAATGCATCATCATGCGCGAATACACTGACATCGACCCCGATATATCGCACAGCGCCACCAAATTAGGCGCGCGCGTCCTTGGTGTTTTCAAACTGAGCCGGTCAATCTCGCCGCCCTTGCGCAAGGATCGCCGCATCATCGCGCGCACATCCGGTTTGCGCCCCAATGTGGCCCCCCGATAACGCCGTGTCTTGATCGCCTCGACCGGCAGCCGGAGTTTGGCAATAGCACGGCCTGCTTGCACAATTTCCGCCGCACTCATCTGTTCAAAATCCATGCCGCGCAGGATCTCGTTGTCCGACCCGCTATACCGCGTATCAAGTTCGATTTCCTCGCGTTCCGGCGCTTGGCTTTCGCGCCCCTGTTCGTCCATCAATGCTTCGGCGGCACGACGTTCGGCGGCCTGCGCTTTCTGGTCTTCTTCGTCGCCCATCGCCTGCACCAGTGGCAACATCATCTTGAGCATCCGTTCAAGATACTCAGGGTCACGCCAAAATAACAAAAACACCTGATGATAGGTTTCAAGATGCTCGGGCCGCATGATCAAACACGCCCGTAATGTGAAATAGAAATCCCGCCGTTTGGTGAAACCTGCGCGCTGCACCGCCTCAATCGCGGTGCGCAACTGCGCGGTTCCAACACCGACGCCCGCCTTGCGCAACGCGCGGGTGAAATGCACGATATTCTCGACCAACCGGCCATCTTTTTCGGGCAAAGCAAGCGCCATACCGCCTATTCCAAACTGGCAATACTGGCCCGCGCATCATCCAGTATCCGCGACGCTTCCGATCCCGCGATCTTGGCAATATCATCCTGATATTTTAACACCGCACCTAACGTATCGGACACCATTTCCGGCGATAAAGACACCGCATCAAGCGCAATCAAACAGCGCGCCCAATCCACAGTTTCCGCCACACCGGGATTTTTGAACAGGTCCTGTCCGCGCAATCCCTGCACAAACGCCACAATTTCCGCCGAGAGCGCAGCGGTGCATTCCGGCACCCGCGCGCGCAAAATCTCGACTTCGCGCTCATATTCCGGATAATCCACCCAATGATACAAACAGCGCCGTTTTAACGCGTCATGCACTTCGCGCGTGCGGTTCGAGGTCAAAATGACAATCGGTGGCTCTTGTGCTCTGATGGTGCCAAGCTCTGGAATAGTCACCTGAAAATCCGATAGCGCCTCCAATAAAAACGCCTCGAACGGCTCGTCGGTGCGGTCCACTTCGTCGATCAACAACACCGGCGGACCTTCGGCATGGGGTTCCATCGCTTCCAATAACGGGCGCCGGATCAGGTAGTCTTGCGAAAACAATTCGTCCTGCAACGCCTTGCGATCGGCCCCGCCCGCCGCCTCTGCGGTGCGAATGGCAATCATCTGCGCGGCAAAATTCCATTCATAAATCGCCGATGCCGCATCCAGTCCTTCATAACATTGCAGCCGGATCAACCGCCGCCCCAAAGCAGCGGCAATCGCCTTGGCAATCTCGGTTTTACCCACGCCCGCCTCGCCCTCGAGAAACAGCGGCTTGCCAAGGGTAAGCGCCAGAAACGCCACCGTGCCAAGGCCGCGTTCACAGATATAGCCCTGCCCGTTTAGCAGGGTAATCGTATCGTCAATGCTCGTCGGAAGTTGGGTCATGATATGCCGCAATGTTTGAAAATCTAAACCCGAGCCTATACCAAACCCGCGCCACCTGTCCATGACGGCAAATCAACCTGATCCGCCAACCGCCCCTTGCCGTTCGCCCCTTGCACGCTATTGTCCGATCAACACTTTCCATTACAGGCAGCAAGCCGTTGACCACACATATCCCGATCCGTGACCCGCTTAGTGCCCTTGCCAACACCCCCGAAGATGCGGTTTTGGCGGTGATTATCGGCGTCCAAGGCCCGTCTTACCGCCCGCTTGGCGCCGTTATGGCGATCCTTGCCGATGGTCAACGCGTCGGCACACTTTCTTCTGGGTGTATCGAATCCGATGTTGTGCATCACGCCCAAACCGCCCTTGAAAACGGCAGGCCCATACGGGTGAAATACGGGCGCGGATCAAAATATGTTGATCTACCGCTTCCCTGTGGTGGTGGCCTCGAAATCCTGCTTGTCCCGCGCCCTGATCCCGCTGTTCTGGCAACCCTGCAACGCAAAAAATCCGCGCGTGCCACTTGCATGTTGCAAATTAACCCCGAAACCGGCGCTTTATCCGTCACGGACCAAGGCGACACCGGATTTATCAACGACAAGTTCCAGATCCGCCTCGACCCCGAGATTTTCTTTTACGTCTTTGGCAAAGGCCCCGAAGCAAGCACATTCGCGGGCATGGTCCAATCGGCGCATTACCCGAACCTGTTGCTGTCTCCCGACGATGAAACCCTCGACTTTGGTAGGGCGGCAGGATGCGCCACCCGCCATTTGAAACAGGCCGAATTTCCCGCCGATCTACGCCCCGATCAATGGTCTGCTGTCATCCTGTTTTTCCATGATCACGAATGGGAACCACCTATTCTGATGTCGGCGCTGGCCTCATCCGCCTTTTATATCGGCGCCCAAGGCAGCCAACGCGCCCGCGACGCCCGCCACCTCGAAATCGAAGCATTGGGCGCCAGCGCAGACGATCTCTCACGCCTCAAAGGTCCCGTTGGTTTGATCCCTTCGGTGCGCGATGCCAGAACCCTGTCGGTTAGCGTTCTGGCCGAAATACTTGGTGTCTCCGCTAACTCGTGAGGCGCAGCAGGAACAACGTAATCCCCGGAAATACCACCAGCAAAACCACCCGCACAATGTCGGAGCCAACGAAATAAATCACCGCTTTATAGGTCTCTATCATTGGCGTTTTGCGATCCATCGAATTGATCACAAACAGATTAAGCCCAACCGGCGGTGTGATTAACCCGACCTCGACCACGATCAATACAATGATCCCGAACCAGATCGCGGCTTCTTCGCCAGTGAGACCAAAATCAAGCGACATGATGATCGGGAAAAAGATCGGAATGGTCAACAGGATCATCGAAAGACTGTCCATCACACAGCCAAACACCAGATAAAGCGCCAAAATAACCGTCAGGATCATCCACGGCGAATACCCCAGATCAACCACATAACGCGCCAATTCCTGTGGCACTTGGGTCAACGCGAGAAACCCGTTGTAGAACCCCGCACCCAACACAATGAAGAATATCATCGCCGTGTTGCGCGCCGTCGCCATGAAGCTTTCCATCATGGTTTTACGGTTCAACCCACGGTTCAAAAACGCGATCAATCCTGTGCCTGCCGCGCCTACTGCGGCCCCCTCGGTCGGGGTAAACCAGCCCTGATAAATCCCGCCAACCACCAGCATAAACACCAACAAAACCGGCCAGACATCGAACAAAGCCTTGAACCGTTCCCGATACGGCACCGCCGGACGCACCCCCGCAGAATCGGGATTAAGCCGCACATAGATCGACACCGTCAACATATACCCAAGCGCCGCCAACAGCCCCGGAATAAACGCCGCGAGAAACAGTTTTGCAATATTCTGTTCGGTCAGGATCGCATAAATCACAAGGATCACCGAGGGCGGGATCAAAATGCCCAACGTGCCCCCCGCCGCCAGTGTCGCCGTCGCAAATCCACCGGAATATCCGTATTTTTTCAACTCGGGCAACGCCACCTGCCCCATGGTCGCCGCTGTCGCCAGGGAAGACCCGCAAATTGCGCCAAATCCGGCACAGGCCCCGATTGCCGCCATCGCGACCCCGCCCTTGCGATGGCCGAGAAAACTCTCTGCCGCCTTGAACAATGCGGTCGACATACCGCCCAGCGTCGCAAAATGCCCCATCAACAGGAACATCGGAATGATCGACAGCGAATAACTTGAAAACGTCGAAAACGTCTCGGTTTTCAATTTGGCCAGCGACATATTCGGACTGCCTGTCACAAAATACAATCCGCCAAGACCCACCAGAAACATCGCCAACCCAATCGGGATTCGCAAGAAAATAAGGATAAGAAGGACGGGAAAGGAGGATATCCCAATCTCGAGATTACTCAATGGTCTGTCTCCGGTAAGGCGGTGATAATAATGCGGCCTGTCAGGCTTTCCATGATCCGCACGCCGGCCATATAAACGCCGATAATGGCAGCAATCACAGCGGCAACAAGGCTCGCGGCATAGGCCCACCAAACCGGCATAAGCAGCAGATAGGTGGTTTCATTATACTTCATTTTGCTCTGCATCCCCTCGTAGAGACGCCACGCAATGATGATCAGGACGATAGCAAAAATCACTTCGACCACCATGGATATGATCCGGTTGATCCGGTCCGGCAATTTCGAGGTAAAAATATCAACCGAGGCATGGCCGCCGGTGATCTGGCACAATGGCAAAAACGCGAAAATCGCAAATGCTATGCCCGCCTCGACCAGTTCATAATCCCCTAGAATCGGGCCAACGCCAAGGTCGAGAATATATTGCGCAGCTTCGCCAAACCGCGCCTCGATCCAGTCATTGTGCATCAACGTATTGAGAGACCGCCCCGCCACGGATACACAGGTCAGCAGGATCAACGCTGTCAATATGAGACCACCGATAGTGGCCATGATACGGGCGAGTTTGGTCATAAACGCATGCATGGATTTCCCTCAAAAATTGGGCCGGTTTGATAAATAGGCCGTGGCACCTATGCGCCACGGCCCTTATTTTTACGCAACAAATGCGCTTACATTGAATGTTTTTCAATCAAGGCGCGGGCCTGATCAAGAAGCGCCTGACCGTCAAAACCAAGGGCATTCATGTCTTCAACCCACTGCACTTCAACATTGGAAGCCGCTTCTTTCCAGACGTCAATTTGTGCATCTGTCAGGCTGATGATGTTGTTACCACGATCCGACGCAACTTTGCGCGCCGAGACATCGCCGCCCTCTTGGACACCACCGGCAAATGCCGAAAATGCGGCGCCGGAATTGGCATCAATCACCGCTTTGTTTTCATCCGAAAGACCCGCG
>JAUZRV010000290.1 GCA_030950105.1 Rhodobacterales bacterium
TGCGCTATCGCGGGCTGGCCAAAAACGAGGCGCAGATATTCAGCCTTATGGCGCTCGCCAACCTCTACCTCGCGCGAAGATGCTTGAGGGCGGAGTCTGCCTGAAATCAGGGGAGCGGGGTAAAACAGTCGCGAAAGCGGCCGCAAAAGGGCTGGTGCCGTGAACCCGAGCGGCAATCGACAACTTCCGCATGCCGAAAGCCATGTTGTTCAGAGTTTCCCAAGATAACAGAGTCGGTTTCATTCAATTCCCTCGAACACACATCACACCAACGACGGCAACCAGAGCACGATCCACGGAAACGCCACCAGTAAGGCAATCGTTACCCCGTCGGCGATGAAAAACGGGGTCACGCCGAAAAACACGTCTTGCACGCTTAGGTCATCACGCACGCCGGCCACCACGAAACAGTTCAATCCGATGGGCGGAGTAATCAGGCAAAACTCGGCCATTTTGACCACCAAAATCCCGAACCAGATCGCGCACATCGGTCCCGACATGCCAAAGGCGCTATCGGCGGCAGAAACGAATTCACCGCCATTAAGCGCCATAACCGCAGGGTAAACCACCGGCAACGTCAACAGTAGCATCCCGATGGCATCCATGAACATCCCCAGCACCGCATAGGCGAGCAGGATAAACACCAACGTGAGCATCGGCGATTGTTCGAGCGATGTAATCCAGTCGGAAAACGCGCCCGGAAGGTCGGCAAATCCCAAGAACCGCACATAGATCAGCACACCCCAGATGATGGTGAATATCATCGCCGAGAGTTTGGCCGTTTCCAAAAGCGCGTCTTTGAGTTGGTCCCAGCGCATGCCCTTCATCAACGCCATGATGAACACCACAAACGCGCCCAGCGCGCCGCCTTCGGTCGGGGTGCCCCATGCGTCGCCGCCAAACGGGTTATAGATGAAAAAGATGATAATAAAGACCACGAAAAATATCGGAAACGCAGGCGGCAGTGATTTGAACCGTTCCGCCCATGTGTATCCTTTGATCGCAGGGCCGAATTTGGGCCAGAGCAGCGCCATGCCAATGATCAAACCCGTATAAACCAGTGCCGAAAATGCACCGGGAACAAAGCCCGCCAACAACAATTTGCCCACGTCCTGTTCGACGATGATGGCATAGATCACAAGGATCGCCGAGGGCGGGATCAACGACGCCAAGGTGCCCGCCGCCGCGACAACACCGGCGGCAAAGCGTTTGTCGTAGCCCGCTTCCAACATCTCGGGGATAGCAATGCGCGCGAATACGGCGGCGGTGGCCACCGATGCGCCCGATACGGCGGCAAAACCGGCCGTGGCAAATACTGTCGCCACCGCCATGCCGCCCGGCACCCAACCAACCCAGCGTTTGGCCGCTTCGAACAGCGCCTTGGTCAGGCCGGCATAATAGGCCAGATAGCCGATCAAAATAAACGTCGGGATCAATGACAACGCTTGTGACGCCACTTTTGAGTGGGGCACTTGACCGGCGACTTTGATCGACACGACAAGGGCCTTGGTGAATTTATCCGGCGCATAGCCGAATTTCGCCCAGAATATCCAGATCAACCCGACAAGGCCGGCGGCGGCGGCGGCAAATGCCACCCGCATCCCGAGCACGACCAAAACCAACATACCGGCAGAAACCGCCAACCCAATATCTAGCGGTTCCATTAGCGGGCATCCTTTTTGTCAACATCAAATTCGGTCACATGCAGCGCTTCTTCGGCGGCTTGTGCGGCGGCGGACATAACCAACGGCACGGCCACAGGTTCGCTAATTCCGTGGATCATGGCACGGCCATAACCGACCAATTGCAGGGCAAACCGCGCGCAAAGCACCGAAAATGCCACTGGAACCAATAGTTTGGCAGGCCAGAGCGGGATCGCAATATCAATCGAACTGTCATTGCTCCACAAGGGACGGGCAAAATCGAAACTGCGCAGGAAATGCGAGAATGATCCGTAGACCAGCGCCAACATGACAATGAGCATCACAAATGTGGTGATAAATTCCGCCGACCAGAGCGCGCGCCCGCGCAGCTTGCCAATCAGAATATCCATGCGGATATGGCCGCCATCGCGCTGCGTATAGGCGACGCCCATAAACGCGATCAGTGGCATCACCTGTTCAATCCAGTCCACATATCCCGGTAGTGGCGCATTAAACAAATTGCGCCCGCCCACCGATCCAACCGCAAGGACCATCAGGGAAAACACCGCAAACCCGCTTACCAGCGCGAATTTCCGTTCCAGCTTATGCAAATTTTGGTCAAGGCGGCTCAATCTTGAGCCATCCTCGAGCACCGAAGCCCCCCCTGCCATATCGTTTCCCCCAGTTTTAGTCCCGTGTTGATTCCGGATTGACCGGATATTTTTGGTTGCGCCGATCTAGCCAGATAACAGGGGGGGGGCGCAAGGCGTGTTACAGGTTTAGTTCCCCCCAGACAAAGAACATTGCCCGATTTTGATTGCAGCGTCGCCTCTTATGCGGTCGCGCGGCGGCGGAACTGTATAACCAGAATCGGCAACATCAAGACAATACCAATCCCCATTGTGATCAATCCGGGCGCAATAAACAGGAACGAGACCATGGCGATCCACCAGCGCTCATACTGTTTGAGCGGGGAAATGATATATCCGGCAAATGCCGCGCCCATGCTCGCGATACCCATCATCGCGCCGCTCAAAGTGATGGCAAATGCCGCCCATGTAAATCCGTCTGCAACCAACAGCAAAGCGGGTGAATAGACGAAAACAAACGGCACAAGTGCCTTGGCGATACCCAGCCGGAACGCGGTATTGCCGGTCTGGAACGGGTTGGAACCGGCGATGCCTGCGGCCGCATAGGCGGCCAAGGCCACCGGCGGGGTAATATCCGCCAACACCCCGTAATAGAACACGAAAAAATGCGAAACGATCGGTTCCACATTGAGTTGCGCCAATGCCGGGGCGGCAACCGCCACCAGGATAATATAGGTTGCGGTGGTCGGGATACCGGCCCCCATGATGATACAGGACGCGGCGATCAAAACCAGCGACACAAACAGCGCCCATTGGGTGACGCTAAAGTAACTAAGCGGCCAGATGTTGCTTATGGTGCCACCAATGTCGGTGGCGGTTTGCACAACCACATATCCAAGACGGAACCCGACGCCGGTCAGGGTGACAACGCCAACGATGATACCGACACAAGCGGCCGCGGCCCCCACGGCCAAGGTGTTTTTGGCACCGGCAGAGAGCGCATTCCACAGGTCCGAAACCGTCAGACGATTGACCGGATTGAGAAACCCGACCACGACACAGGCGATGATACCGTAAACCGCCGCGAAATCGGGGGTTTTGCCAGTCATAATAAGATAGACCAGAATACCAAGCGGAATTATCGACAACCAATGTTGGCGCAGCACAACGCCCGCCTTGGGCAATTCATCGGCGCGCAGGCCCCGCAGGCCCAATTTTTTGGCCTCGAGGTGAACCATGATGAAAATGCCGAAATAATGCAGCAAAGCCGGAAACAGCGCCGCCGCCAATACATCGCGCAGCGGGATTTCCAGGTATTCCACCATGATAAACGCCGCCGCCCCGAGGATCGGCGGGGTGATCTGGCCGCCGGTTGACGACGTCGCCTCAACCGCGCCCGCGAAATGTGCGGGGTAGCCGACTTTTTTCATCGCCGGAATAGTCAGCGCGCCGGTGGTCACGGTGTTGGCAATGGATGATCCTGAAATCGTCCCCATAAAGGCCGACGAAAAAATTGCCACTTTGGCAGGGCCGCCGGAATAACGACCGGCAAGCACCATCGCCAGATCAATGAACAATTGGCCAAGGCCGATCCGCGTGGCCAAAACCCCGAACAGGATGAACAGAAACACATATTGCGCCATCACCCCGATTGCGACGCCGTATATGCCCTGATTGGTCATATAGAGGTGGTTGATCAGGCCGAGCCAACTGGTGCCGCCATGTTTCAACGCACCGGGCGCATAGGGACCAAACAGGGCGAAGGCGATAAAAATCATCGCGATAATCGGCAATGTCGGCCCGATAGAGCGGCGCGCGGCCTCAAGCACCAGAACCAACAGGATGGTGCCCATCAACACATCGCCTTGCGAGGGGTTGCCGACACGTTCGGCCACGATTTCTGGCGGCAACAATGGCAAATAGAGCGACGCCCCCACGGCCATGATCGAGAAGATGATATCGAGAATCGACACCCCGCTAAAGCGGTGCCACGCGGGCGTTGCGATCATGCCGGTTTCCGAACGGCGCCACGAAAACAGCAGAAACACCAAGCCAAGAACAAATGACAGATGGATACCGCGATGCAGCAATTCACGGATCAGACCAAAACCAGAGGCATAGAAGTGATAGACGGACATCGCCACCAAAGCGATTGAAACCACTATCCCCAATACTTTTCCAGTCTGGCGAAACGCCGTTTCCGGATCAAAATTCCGCTCGATTTCAGCAAGCTGTTCTGGCGTCAGGTCGGGGGTGTTATCTGAGGACATGTGATGGCTCCGGCATGGATAGACTAGGCGATACAGGCAAAAAAGGCCCGGACACAGCACTGCGTCCGGGCCGGTGTTTTGGACAAAAGCGGGCTTATTCGATCAGACCTGCTTCTTTATAAAACCGCTCGGCACCTGCGTGCAGCGGCACACCGATCCCGTTCAATGCGGATTCGATGGTGATGGTTTTGCCTTTGGCGTGACCAACATCCAACAACTTGCGGGATTTTTCGTTCCACAGTGCTTTGGTGATCTGATAGACCAATTCTTCGTCTTCCTTGGCGCTGGTGAACCATTGCGCGCCCACGGCCACTGTCGACGTTGCCGCAACACCTTCGTAGGTGCCTTCCGGAATGTCGCTGGCGGCGAAGAAGCCGTATTTTTCGGTCAGCGCCGCAGCTGCTGCACCGTCAATCGGAACCAGTTTGATGTCGGCAGCCGATGCCAATTCAACCAGCGACCCGGTTGGATAACCGGCCACAACAAAGAAGGCGTCGATTTTGCCATTGCGCAGCGCTTCGGAGGCCGCGCCACCTTTGAGGGCTTCGGCAGTGATGTCGTCACCGGAAACACCGGCGGCGGCCAAAATCATGTTGGCGTCGACATAGGTGCCCGATCCCGGTTCATCCAGAGAAACCCGTTTGCCTTTCAAATCGGCCACCGAATTGATGCCGCTGTCGGCCAGCGCAACCAGATGGATGTGCTCCTCGAACAGGGCGGCAATGGTGCGCAGGTCTGTGGCTGGCTCTTTGCCTTCCATGGTGCCGGTGCCGGTATAGGCCCAATAGGCCACATCGGATTGGGCGAAACCGGAGTTGCGCAAACCCGACAGAATGGCGTTTACATTGTCAACCGATCCGCGCGACGAAACCGCCGACGCAATCAATCCGTCAACGCCACAGCTACCGCCGGCGTCACATTCGCGCGATCCCGGTGGCTTGGAAATCGCATTGGCAATAACGCCACCCACCGGATAATATGTATAGGCCGTTCCACCGGTGCCGATGGTAAAGAATTTCAGATCCTGAGCGCTGGCCGTTACACCAAAACCGACAACCAAAGCAGCGCCGAGTGCGGCGGCTTTTATGCCCTTCATTGAAAAATTCATCTATCACTCCCTTTTTAACTTACGATTGATTGCAGCAACCTGTCATTCTAACCTGTATGGCGCAATCTGGATTTGGACAAACTACAAGTCTATTTGACATTTGCAACAGGTAACCATTTCCAGAATTCAAAATTTTGCGCGTTAGATACGTGCATGATCCCCGCCAACCCGCCAATTCCGATGCCACGCGGCCGAGATTATGCGGTTGTGATATTCCGCGTTCTATTGCGCCGCTTTTTAAGGTTTTCAGAGGTAAAGAAGTTGGTCAGGTCAATGATGAAAAACAGGCGGCCCTCGCATCCATACTAGCCCGTATTATTCATGAAGCGGCGTAAATCGTTTGGTGGGCGTAGATCAAGCTGTTGAAATAGCGTATGATTTTGGTGTTGAACAAGATCATTCACCTCCAGCAGAAAATCCAGCCCGCCATGAACGACGATACACTATTTCTCCCCGGCCTGTCACCTGTCGGACGGCACGATATACATGCTCGTTTCGATGGCGGCGCGCTGTCATCTGACGGGGGTGTGTTGTTGCTGCGCGAGATTGAACGGGGAATGAACTTTTCCGGCATGCTGGCGTCCTGCATGATGCGCGTGACCCGGGACGCACCATTCACGATCACACCACGATGATCCGTGAACGCATGTTCGCGATTGCCTGCGGGTATGAGGACTGCGACGATCTCGATACGTTACGCCCTGATCCGGCCTTCAGGATCGCCTGCGAACGCCTTCCGCAAAGTGGCCCGGCTCTTGCCTCTCAGCCGACCTTGTCGCGGCTGGAAAACACTCCGTCATGGCGTGATCTGGCCCGAATGGGGCTCAAGCTGATCGATCTGTTCTGCGCCAGCTTCAGGACGGCTCCGGGCTACATTGTGCTTGATATCGACG
>JAUZRV010000291.1 GCA_030950105.1 Rhodobacterales bacterium
TTGGGCAAGGGGTGTAGAAAATAAGGGCGCCAACAGGCGTTTGCGCCGCACCATCAATAGCCAGACTCTATTCTATTCAGCTATCCAGAAAATTACAGGTCCATAAGGAAAACTGAAGTCGACTTTTTACCGGCCCGTCAAATATTGCGCAGGATTCACCCACTATTTGTCTTATGGGCAATCATGAAAAGATGATGCTTGATTTTTTGGATGCGCCGGAAGATCGCGGAAATATGTGGTTGCGCAATGGCGGGCTGCAAACGCTTGCCAGCTATGGCATCGGGGGTCTCACGGATCACGCCAAGCCTGCGCAATTGGTCAAAACACGCGATGCCTTGCGCGCGGCGCTGCCGGAACACTGCGAAGACTGGCTTCGCAAATTGCCGATGTATTGGACAAGCGGCAATATTGTTTGTGTCCATGCCGGAATGAACCCAAATATCGCAATCGATGCACAAGACAGCCGAAATTGCGTCTGGGGGCATCGTGATTTTCTCAAAAATCCACGCCAAGACGGGAACTGGATTGTATACGGGCACATTATCAGCGAGCAGGCCGAAGCCCGCGATGGCCGGATTTCGATAGATACCGGCGCCTATTATTCCGGTCGTTTAAGTGCCGCAGTCATCGACCGCGACAGCCTTGGGTTTCTCACGACTTAAGAGTTGAGCAGCCCCTCAAGATAGCGCCCGTAGTCGTTTTTCCCATAAAGAGCCGCGCGCGCCTCAAGATGATTGCGATCAATCCAGCCATTGGTAAAGGCGATTTCGTCGGGGCTGCCGACTTGCAAACCTTGACGTTGTTCAAGGGTGCGCACAAAATTTCCGGCATCTAGAAGGCTCGCGTGGGTGCCGGTGTCGAGCCATGCAAAACCGCGCCCCATTTTGTTCACCGTAAGGCTGCCTTCTTCAAGATACATTTCAAGCAAAGTGGTAATTTCAAGTTCACCGCGCGCCGAGGGGGTCACTTGTTTGGCCTTCTCGGACGCGGTGTCATCCAGAAAATACAGCCCGGTCACCGCATAGTTGGAGGCCGGCACATCCGGCTTTTCTATGATAGAGGTCACGCGCCCGCTTGCGTCAAAACCGACCACACCATAACGGGTGGGATCGGCAACCTGATAGCCAAACACCATCCCCCCTTTGGCAGGCGCATTGGCGGCAATCAATATTTCCGTAAGACCGTGACCAAAGAATATATTGTCACCCAGCACCATCGCAGACGGGGCACCAGCGAGGAATTCCTCGGTCAGCAAATAGGCCTGCGCCAAACCGGCGGGTGTCGGTTGCACAATATATGTCAGGCTGAGGCCCCATTGCGCCCCATCGGCAAGCAAGCGTTTGAATTGCTCTTGATCCTCGGGAGTGGTGATAATAGCGATCTCGCGAATCCCCGCGAGCATCAACACCGACAACGGATAATAGATCATCGGCTTGTCATAAATCGGCAAGAGTTGTTTGGAGACGCCCATTGTCACCGGATAAAGCCGCGTCCCCGAGCCACCAGCCAGAATGATACCTTTGCGGTTGATCAATTTAGTCCCCTCAATTGCGATACTTATTCGTCGTCCTTTGACGGTCCGCCGGTTTTTGGTGAACTGCGGCCATATCTATCTTCGAACCTAACGATATCGTCCTCGCCAAGATAGCTCCCTGATTGTACT
>JAUZRV010000292.1 GCA_030950105.1 Rhodobacterales bacterium
AAAAGCGTTCCACATCGCATGGAGAAGCGCAGCCAGAAGGACGATGGAGATGGCGGAAATTGTCACTAATTTTGCTCGGGTTTTGGGAGGGTGTGAAGGACAGGTTAACAGACGTTCATAGCGGAGGAACGTAGCGTGGGAATCCCCTTGTTAACAAGGGGAATCGAGGAGATAACGGGGTATGGTTCGCTTATGATAAACGTATGTATTACGTGCATACGTTTATGTGGTTTTGGGTGAATAACAGAGCGTGCGGTGGCAAAGTGTTAAGATGCGCTTAAGTGTTTGGTAGGCTGCCAAAGGGGTATCCGGGCCAAGTGTTGGCCCAGATATATTTTATTGGGTCGGTAACCGATTAAGGTTTTTCGCCGCGTGCCAGACGGGCATTGATGTCTTCGATAACGGCGGGCAATTCCACCAGTGAATCGATGACGTAATGCGCGCCGGCCTGTTCCAGGATCGCACGGGTTTTTGCCATGCGGGCCGCGATGTCGGCGTCCGACAATGTTGCTTCTTCGTCGAGGGTATTGATGTTCATGTAATTGGAGTAGCGCACGAGGCCAACGCCCCAGCAGCCGGCGTTCATTGCCTCGCCAATACCCGAAACAGTGTCGTCACATTTCACAACCGATTTCACATCCGCGATGTTGAGCAGATCAAGGTTTTTGAATACCATGTGGGGATCAGGGCGGGCACCGTTAAGAACTTCGTCACCGGCAACCGTTGCGTCCGGTGTGATGCCTTGTTTGATCACATCGGCCAGAAGAACGTCAACCATGACGCGGGTGAAACCGGTGGAAACACCGATTTTAATGCCATCGGCCTGCATGTCGTTGCAGACTTTTTTCACGCCGGGAAGAAGCGCGGTATATTTTGGCAGACATTCGAGCTGAGCGGGCACGAAGTCGGCGAACATTGCGTCAACATCGGCCTGTGTCGGTGGTGTGCCTTTGATTTTTTCCCAACGCGCCGCAATGGCGGGGTCTTGGGTCAGTTTTTGGATGTGGATGTCTTTGCGCAGCCCCATCGGGCCACGGGCCTCTTCCATGGAAATTTCGACGCCTTGGTTTTTGAAAACCTCGACGAAAACCACGGCAGGGGCGATGACATAGGCATCGGCAAGGGTGCCGGACCAGTCAAGAATCGCGGCTTTGATTTTGCCACGGTAGGTGCGTGCGAAAGTGTATTCAGAGGGTCCAGCCATTGGGGTATTCCTTTTGTTAGGTTGGTTTTAGGTTGTTGTTAAGATTAGTTGATATTAGGCGGCGAGGCGGGCGCGTTCGATCAATGCGGCTTCGGGCGGGGCGGCGTTGTTGACGCCCATTTCGGCGAGCGATTCGGCGGCGGCGGCGACAACGTTGCGCATCACGTGTTCGTCCATTTGCCCGATGCAGCCGATACGGAAACTATCCACAACAGTGAGTTTGCCGGGGTAGATTATAAAGCCGCGGGATTTCATCAGAGTGTAGAATTTATCGAAATCAAAGGCGGCGCTGGCGGGGCAGAAAAAGGTGACGATGATCGGGGAAAGCCAGCGGTCTTTTAGCAGGGTTTCAAAACCGAGATCGCGCATACCAGCGACCAAACAATCACGGTTTTTGGCGTAGCGGTTGCCGCGGCCTGTGGTGCTGCCCTCGGCTTCGTGGGCGCGCAATGCCTCGAGAAACGCGACCACGACATGGGTGGGTGGAGTGAAGCGCCATTGGCCGGTTTTGTTCATATGCGACCATTGGGCGTGCACGTCGAGAGAGAGCGAATGGGAGCGGCCTTTGGCAGCCTCAAGTTCGTCTTTGCGCGCGATGATGAAGCCGAAACCGGGGACGCCTTCGATGCATTTATTGGCTGATGATACCATGGCTATATAGTTGATTTCATTTATATTAAGGTCGATAGCACCAAAGGCGCTCATGCTGTCCACGAGGAGTTTTCGACCCGATGCAGCGACGGCATCGGAGATTTCTTTGACCGGATTTAGGATACCGGACGAGGTTTCGCAATGCACGATAATAACGTGGGTAATGGCGGGGTCGGCGTCGATTGCGGCGGTGACTTCGGGGCCACGCGGTGGCATGTAATCGCCTTTGTCAATGACAGTATAGGCGCGGTTTAGGTAGTCTAGAGTTTGGGCAATGCGCAGGCCATATGCGCCGTTTGAAAGCACCAGAACCTTGCCATCATGGGGAATGAAAGAGCCAAGCATGGCCTCGACAGAGAAGGTGCCGGAGCCTTGCATGGGGACGCAGTCGAGCAGGTTTTCTGTGTCGCCAGTAAGGGCAAGAAGGCGGGTGCGCATTTCGGCGGTCAGGGCGCGAAATTCACCATCCCAAGATCCCCAATCGCGTAGCATGGCGCGTTTTGTGCGCGCCGAAGTAGTAAGGGGCCCGGGGGTAAGAAGGTAAGGTTCGCCAAGTTCGGGAGCGGCGAGAGGGGGCGTTTGGTCCGACATATCAGGTGCCTTTGCAGGGGATGTGGCGCTGTTAACTTATGGCGGACATTCGGGTGATTTATGTCATTTGTAAAATCGTTATTTTGTATCTAAGTATCGTTTTTATTGATACTTTGGGTGCAGAAAATTCGGAGACTGAAAATATGCGGTATGTTCAACTACGCGCGTTTCACAATGTAGCGATTTATGGCGGGTTTTCGCGGGCAGCGGAGGCGCTACATCTCACGCAGCCGGCGATTTCGGATCAGGTTAAAAAGCTCGAGGAGGAATATGATATCCGGTTGTTTGATCGCCAAAAGCGGCGGGTTGTGGTGACGGAAAAAGGCGCTGCGTTGTTGGAAATCACCAACCGGTTGTTTGATCATGAACAACATGCGCGCGAATTTCTGACAGAATCACGCGCGTTGAGTTTGGGGGGTTTGCGGCTTGTCGTGGATTCAGCCTATCATGTGACGTCGATATTGGAGCGATTTCGGGCGCGTTTCCCGGGGATCCATATTACGATGCAGGTGGGAAATTCGAACGATGTGATTTCCCAGTTGTCTGCATACGAGGCCGATATTGGCGTGTTGGGCGAGTTGCCGCACGGCACGGATTTTGAAGTGGTGGCATTGGGGCGTGCGCCACTTATCGGGTTTGCAGCCAAAGGATCTGCATATGAAAATGTGCGATTGGAAAGTTATCGGGAAATTGCGCAATATCCGCTTGTGCTGCGAGAGCAAGGATCAAAAACCCGACAACAGCTTGAAACCGCAGCGAAAAAATCAGGGGTTCGGTTGCAGGCGACGATCGAAGCCGAGGGGCGCGAGGCGGTGCGCGAAGTGGTAGCATCGGGCGCTGGTATCGGTTTTGTGTCGATGGATGAATTTGGAAATGACGAAAGATTGGTGAAATTGCCGCTGCCAAAACCCCGTCCGGTGATGGCGGAATCGTTGATTTGCCTGCGCGAGAGGCGGGACCAAAAATTGATAGCGGCGTTCATGGAGAAGGCGCGAAACGCAGTTTGAAACCGGTGCGAGACGTCGTGAGAAAAGCAAGCGAAACACTATAAACCGGCCCTAAACCACATAGGGTTTGCTTTTTTGCGGTGAAGTTGGTCATATCGCTTCCAATAAAAACAAAAAGGGAGAACGATATGCTTAACAAAAATTTTTTGACGAGTGCGGCACTTGCTGTGGTCATGTCCGGTTTTGGAATGGCGGCGCAAGCGCAAGAAGACTGTCCGCGCGGCACGCTTGATGCGCGGTATTGTGATCGCAACGGTGATTTGCTTGCCGATGCCCCGACAGATGCGGCAGATTTTGTCAATCCGGACACTTTGATTTTCGCCTATACTCCGGTGGAAGACCCGGCGGTTTACAAGGCGGTTTGGTCCGATTTCTTGACCTATATGGAAGAAGTGACCGGCAAAAAAGTGATTTTCTTTCCAGTGCAGTCCAACGCAGCGCAAATTGAGGCGATGCGCTCAGGGCGGCTCCATATTGCGGGTTTCAACACGGGGTCAAACCCGTTGGCGGTGAATTGTGCGGGGTTCAACCCGTTCACAATCATGGCGTCTCTGGACGGCAATTTCGGCTATGAAATGGAAATCCTAACCTATCCGGGTTCGGGCATCGAAAAAGTCGAAGACATCAAAGGCGGCACATTGGCGTTTACGTCGCCGACATCGAATTCAGGTTTCAAAGCGCCGTCGGCGATTTTGAAGGGCGATTTCGATATGTTGCCGGACCGAGATTTCGAGCCGGTTTATTCAGGCAAGCACGACAATTCGATTCTGGGTGTGGCCAACCATGATTATCCGGCGGCGTCTATCGCCAACTCGGTTTTGTCGCGCATGATCAGCCGTGGCGTGATCAAAGCGGAAGATGTGAAATCCATCTATAAATCGCAAACTTTCCCGACAACCGGATTCGGGATTGCACATAACCTTGACCCGGAGCTTGCGGCCAACATCCGCAAAACCTTCTTTACGTTTGACTGGAAAGGCACATCGCTTCAGGCCGAGTTTGAAAAATCGAACGAAGGTCAGTTCCTAGAGATGACGTATCAGGAATTTTGGGACGTGATCCGTAAAATCGACGCGGCAAACGACGTTTCCTACGCCTGCCAATAACATAAAAAACAAGATGCCCGCGTGTGGAAATGCGCGGGCACAATAGCATCCCGTTGCGGGGTGTGTATCGGGGTGGGACCATAAAGAATGCTTAAATTAGAAAAACTTACCATGGTTTACAAGACCGGAGACAAGGCGTTGAATGCCGTTGATCTCGAGATTCCAGGCGGGCAGGTGATCGCGTTGATCGGGCCATCGGGGGCCGGGAAATCGACATTGATCCGGTGTATCAACCGATTGGTGAACCCGACCAGTGGCACGGTGACATTGGACGGGGTTGAATTGACCAAACTTGGGTCGGCTGGATTGCGACGCGAGCGGCGGCGCATGGGCATGATTTTTCAGGAATATGCGTTGGTCGAGCGGTTAACGGTGATGGAAAATGTGCTGTCGGGGCGGTTGGGGTATGTCGGGTTCTGGCGCTCGTTTTTGCGCAAATTTCCGCAAGCGGATGTGGACGAGGCGTATCGGTTGCTGGATCGGGTTGGTTTGCTGCATATGGCGGATAAACGGGCCGATGAATTGTCGGGCGGGCAACGTCAACGGGTCGGGATTTGTCGGGCATTGATACAGGATCCGGCGGTTTTGCTGGTGGATGAGCCAACAGCGTCGCTTGACCCGAAAACATCGCGTGAAATCATGCGATTGATTATTGAAATGTGCCGCGAGCGCGGTCTTGCGGCGATCATCAATATTCATGATGTGAGTTTGGCGAAAATGTTTGTGCAGCGCGTGGTCGCGCTTAACCTCGGGACGGTCATTTTTGATGGTGGTCCGAACGATTTGACACCGGATGTATTGACGCAAATTTATGGCGAGGAAGATTGGGAAGCGACGATTGAAACCGTTGATGACGATGCCGAGGTGGACGCGTGAGCGCGCTTGCCCAGCAGATCGGAACGCCGTGGAAAAAGCCGCCGTTCATAAAGAACGCGATGCTTCGCATGGTGTTGTTGGTCGGGTTTATCGTGTATTTCTTCATGGCGCTCAATTCGATGGAGGTGAATTGGAGCCGGGTTTATCAGGGCCTGGACCGGGGGTGGAAATTCGTGACGGCGTTTGCGCACCCTGATTTTTGTTCGCGGGCATCCGATATCAAAGAGGGCATGATCGAAAGTGTGATCATGACCGTGACGTCAACCGTGGTGGGGATTGCAATTTCGATTCCAATTGCATTGGGCGCGGCGCGCAATATCGCGCCATTGCCGGTGTATATCGTGTGCCGGTTTATCATCGCGGTGTCGCGCGCATTGAACGAGATTATCGTGGCGATCCTGTTCGTGGCGATTTTCGGATTTGGGCCGCTGGCAGGGTTTCTAACGCTAAGTTTTGCCACCATCGGATTTTTGGCGAAACTTTTGGCCGAAGATATCGAGGACATGAACAAAGTGCAGGCCGAAGCCGTTAAGGCAACCGGCGCGAGTTGGATGCAATGGATCAATTTCGGGGTGCAACCACAGGTGATGCCGCGGTTGATCGGGCTGTCGATTTACCGGCTTGATATTAACTTTCGTGAATCAGCGGTGCTCGGACTTGTCGGGGCCGGAGGGATTGGCGCGACGTTGAACACCGCGTTTGACCGTTACGAATTTGATACGGTCGCGGCGATATTGTTGATCATCATCGTGGTGGTTATGGCGCTCGAGTATATCTCGGGGATTATCAGGGCGAGGGTGCAATAATGCCGATAAGTGAGAAAAACGGCACGAAGGTCTGGCAAGTGCGGGACCGGAACGGGCAGTTGTTGCGCTGGGCGATGTGGATGGCTGTAGCGATCATTTTCTACATAAGCTGGATGAAAATATCGGATCAGACCACATGGTATTTTGTGTTTGATGCGCCAAGAATTGCCGCCGATATCGGGGGGCGGGCATTTCCGCCGAGATGGGAATATATCGCAAAATTGGGAAAACCTGTGTGGGACACGGTGAATATCGCCACTTTGGGCACGATATTTGCGCTGTGCATGGCGGTGCCTGTGGCGTTTTTGGCCGCACGCAACACCACACCAAGCAAGACATTTATCCGGCCCCTCGCGTTGTTGGTGATCGTGTCGACACGATCAATCAATTCGTTGATCTGGGCGCTGTTGTTGGTGTCAATCATCGGCCCTGGGGTTTTTGCCGGCATGGTGGCGATCTCGATCCGCTCGATCGGGTTTTGCGCGAAATTGCTCTATGAAGCGATTGAGGAAATCGACGAAAATCAGGTCGAAGCGGTGACCGCAACCGGAGCGAGCCGGTGGCAAGTGATGGTTTACGGGATTGTGCCGCAAATTTTGCCAGCCTTTGCCGGTATCGCGGTTTTCCGATGGGATATTAACATTCGTGAATCCACGGTTCTGGGATTGGTCGGCGCCGGGGGGATCGGGCTTCAGTTGCAATCGTCGCTCAATATTCTGGCGTGGCCACAGGTGTCGTTAATTTTGCTGCTGATACTGGTGGCTGTGGTTTTAGGAGAATGGGTGTCGGCCAAGGTGCGCGGCGCGATTATATAACGGTTTGCGAATGGTGCGCGGGCATAAAGCGGGGCGAGACGTGGATTGGGCGTTCGAGCAATACGAGGCATAGCGTGCCGTGTTGCCAACTGCGACCTTCCCCAAGCGCAGCACGGTGATTGCCAATTTGGCGGAAATAGCAGATCAGATTGATGTTTTTCTGCTCGATGTTTTTGGCGTGTTGTCGGTTGGAAATGGTGTGATCCCGGGGGCGGTGGACGCGGTGACGGCGTTGCAGAAATCGGGAAAACAGGTGTTCGTTCTAACCAATAGTGCATCGACACCGGCGACAGAGACGTTGGCAAAATACCGAAACTGGGGGTTCGATTTCTCCGATTTTGAAGTGACGTCCAGCCGTGGCACGCTGGCGCAGACCATGACCCCGACAGATGGGCAAAAATGGGGGGTGATGGCGCCGTCACTTCCGGTTGATTGCGTATTGTTGGGGGATGATCCGGCAATCTATGATCGGGTTGACGGGATCGTTTTGTTGTCGAGCGCACAGTGGATGGTCTTGTCACGGTTACGTTCCGGTCTCTTTCGAGCAATGTTTGCTATGAAGGAGATAAGAAATGGCAACGAGTTAC
>JAUZRV010000293.1 GCA_030950105.1 Rhodobacterales bacterium
CGCGGCATCAGCCGCCCGAACACCCCCAGATATCAACCTTCAACGCACACTCTAAACTCAGTTCAAAACGCCGCCGTCAACCCGGCCGATCCAGTGCGCCGGAAGGAAATACCCGGAGGCTGATGAATAATTCGGGTTAGAATCACGAGCAGATCCGCCTTATGCGCGGCCTTATACGGATCCTCAAGCCAGTGCACACCGGGAAGAAGCGCCTCGCCTTCGTGCTTTCCTTGCGGGTCGACCACACGGACTTTGGCCCCGCCGCCAACAAGAGCCGGCACAATGGTAAGGGCGGGCGCATCCCGCATATCGTCGGTGTTGGGTTTAAATGTGACGCCAAGCACCGCAATCGTTTTGCCGTTAAACGACCCGCCACAAAGATCAAGCAGCTTGTCAATCATCCGCCGCTTGATTTCCTCATTCACCTTGATAACGGTTTCGGTGATCTGCATAGGCAGGCCGACATCTTGCCCAATTCGTGCTAACGCCTTGGTATCTTTTGGAAAACAAGACCCGCCATAGCCCGGTCCGGCATGCAGGAACTTATTCCCGATGCGGCCATCAAGGCCCATACCTTTTGACACTTGTTTGATATCGGCCCCTGTGCGCTCACAGAGGGCTGCAATCTCGTTGATAAAGGTGATTTTGGTCGCCAGAAACGCGTTTGCGGCATATTTGATCATTTCCGCGCTTTCAAGATCGGTGGTCATGATCGGAAATTCACGCAGATATAAAGGCCGGTAAATGTTGGCCATCACCTCGCCTGCTTTTTCGGTTTGCACACCCACGACCACACGATCCGGCTTCATGAAATCGTCAATCGCGGCCCCTTCGCGCAGGAATTCGGGATTGGAGGCAACGTCAAAATCCAACGTCGGGTTTGCCTTGCGCATGGTTTGTTTAACCCGCCTGTTGGTGCCCACGGGAACAGTGGATTTGGTCACAACCACCACATAATCCTTGGCGACCTCGGCAATTTCGGGAATCTCTGAACAAAGCCCTGATTTCCGTGCTATAATTCTGGCAGCACTTACGGGAGAATTGGCATTGAAACAGCAGAGTTTTTCGTCACTTGAGCAGGCCTACAAGAAGAAGCGGA
>JAUZRV010000294.1 GCA_030950105.1 Rhodobacterales bacterium
CGAGAAGGGCAAAACCTGGATTGATTCCTTGCAAAATCAGGCCGCGACCCAGATGGTTTTGATTAACAAACTTGAAACTGACACCAAACAACGGGTGGTCCTATATGACGCCCTGTCGAAATCGTTGAAAACCGCGCAACACCAGGATGTGGCCCATAAAATCAACGAAATCGGCGTGAAAACCGACCAAGAAGCGCAATCGGCAATGGCCGCCATCGGCACCGCAACCAACAACCGAATGGCCGATATGATGGATGCCCACGAAGACCACATGGTGTTCGCGCGCGATGTGTTAGAGGCCAAAGCCAAAGCCGACGAACGTTTTGCCCGCCGCTTTCAGGCGATTATCGAAAAGCACGACAAGAACCTTTATGGGGAATAAGGCTCTGACGCGGCGCCATAATTGTGAGGAAAAAGATGCGTAAACCGGACCTCACCCAAGACCATACCGGCCTTGGCGATACATTCGCCAGCCGCCGGTATTTTCGTAAATTCGAACGGATCACCGGCCATTTGGCGCGGGTCGCCGGAAGGATGGAGGCCGAAGGCCATCTCTCCAAAGACGACGTGAAAATTCTCACGCGGTATCTGGGCTCGATCAGCTATACGTTTCGCGCGCTGTCGATGAAATACCTGTTCGCCGGTCGTAATTCCGAACGTGGCACCGGACGGTTTATGTTCCGCTCGCTTGAATTTGACGCAGTCGAAAGTGGCTTTCCGGTAGTGAGCGAACTTTTGGTCATGGCCAATGATGCGCAACAGGCCGAAAGCCACCTTAGATCCCTGCCCTCTGAGGACAATTTCAAAGACCAGATGGTGCGCAAGATCGTGGCCGATCGTGAAATCCCGTCCAAACTGCAATACGCGCTATCCCAGCGCCTGTATTATCAGGAACTTCTCAAGGGAAATCTGTTCTGGGCACAAAACCACCCCGAGGCGGTTTGGCTCTCCGGGGTGGCGCCCGCGCGGCGCACATATTTGTTGCATTGGGCGCATTACGATAGCCAGACCAACCTGCCGGTGATCTATCTGATGGAAGTCGAAGACAGTGGCCGCACCGCCCTGCCGATGGATCAAAACCGCTGGCCCGAGGTGCAGACCCATTTGATGGGACAAGCCATGGGCGGGCTGAAACTTGTCACCATCGCAAACGGCTTTGATCAGGACTTCGACGATCTGCACCCCAAACGGTTGCGGAGATTTCATATCGGGCCGATGTATTCGTCGGCCTTTACCCGCCAGAACGGCCCATTGCGCGAGGTTCTTGAACAAGCCCATTCCCCCGCAGGCGAAGATTGGGCACTTGCGTGGACCTTGGAAGAACTGGAAAGCGAACGCGTGGAGCAGGAAAAATCCGGCTGGTTTAGCACAGTGGATCGCGAGATTTTCGCGCTTGATCCATTTTCTGGCCGCGGGGTTGATACCGGGGCCACACGCACCGAACGCGCGATAATCCTGCCACAACGCCCCTATCAGGTATTGGAAGAATTATCTCCACCGGGGTTTTCATCCGTGCGCAAATTTGTGGTGAGCCAGCAAGGGCGGGTGTTGAGTTATAAATGACGCGCCGGTCAAAAGAGATTCTATGCCTCCGGCGCGGATATTTTTGGAACAATGATATTGGGAGAAATAGATAGATGAGCCTGACATCCGACCAAATGGAACTGCGCGAAGAAGACATCCGCGCGCATTATGATGCCGCCGTTGCCATGCTTGACGGGTTCGATCATACACCACGTATTGGCACCGCCGCCAGTTCCGAAAAACCCAAAGAACGGTCTGCGGGTATCGGCACGCGGCGGCGATTTCGCAGCACAACGCCGGGTCTGGTAACGCGCAGCACCGCACGCCCCGAGGGGGTGCAGTTGATCGCGCGGATCGAAGCGAGCGATGGCGATGATCCGTTGGTTTCTACCGGACAGGCGGCGGTGATGAACATCCTGCGCCGCGCCTTGGCGATTTCGCTTACGGTTGGTGAAAACTATGCCGAGCAAACCGGCCTTGGCGATCTTAAGCGTGACAACCTGCGCGGCGCCCTTGATGCGGGCAAGAAAAACGATTTCGCGGAATTGTTATCTGCCGAGGCATTGATTGCGCTTTACACATTTGCCAATGCCACCTCGTTTTTGATTGCCGCCCATGCCAGCGAGGTCACAGTAGAGGTTGGCGAAGTTCAGGAAGTCCTGACCGACAATGCCGCTCTTGCCCTGCATGGTGCGCTTTGGGAGCTCGACCAAGACATTGCCGCCCATGCCACCGACGAACCCCATCTTGTGGCCACGGTTGCCGCCTATGCCGAACAATTGATGGAAAAGGCCGCCCTGCGCGCCCAAAATGCCCCGCGATTGGCCGCGTTTTCCAGTGCGGCGTGGCGGGTTGAGGCCGATGATCTAACCCTGCGCGGGTTTTCCCCTGCACGCGCGGGCAAGGCCAGCAAACTCACCATGACCTTCAAAAAACCAAACGAGGTCGTGGGCAATCACATCGCCAAATATCAGGCGGTGAAACTGTCCAAAATGTTAATGGCCTATGATTTTGACCGCCGGCTAAACCCGTTTGCCGAATTGGGCGGGTTCATTTTCACCTTTATGGGCGACGGCAAACCGGGCACCGGCAAAACCACGTTGATCCAGATGATGGCCGGTCTTGTGCATGGCTATTGCGAGACCGCCGGTTATCCGTTTCGGTTTCAAAACCTGTCCACCGACAGCATCGACAGTTATCAGGGGAAATCCGGCCAAAACGCCAAATCGTTCATCCAGAATATCCTTGATCCATCCGCCATCGGTTTTGGCACCATCGACGATATTGACCAACTCGCCGGTAAACGCGGCGATCGCCAATCAAGCGCCGGACAGTTGGAAATCACCGCCGTGTTGATGGAGAGTTTCGCAGGCGCCAATACCGTCGTGCGCGGCAATTGCACGTTTGGTATGTTTTCAAATTACCCTGAAAATGTCGACGATGCGTTGCGCCAACGCGCCGGTGCGCGGTTTTTGGTCGATGGCCCGCAAACGCGCGAGGATTACATTGATATCCTCTATCTTTTGATGGGTAAAAACCACGATATTCCGCTTGGCGATCACGATGCCTATGCCGCGCAGGAAATCAAAACCGCCGTCGCTGCAAGCTTTGCCAGCCACGCCCGCCCCCACGAAGAGGGGTTGTTGAAAGTGTTTGATCGGGTGAATGACAGCGTCGGCGAATTGGACACAATCGCCAAAATGGGCGCCTATTTAAAAGGCATCCAAGAGGCCGATGAACGGTTCACCGGCCGCGCCATCAAAAACATCACCGACGCGGTCAAAGTGCGCGCGATGGATTTTGAATTGCCGGATGAATGGATGGAAGAACCGGATTTGTTTTTGTTCAAAGGGTATGACGAGAAAAAGGGCATGATTTCTGAACTGCGCCAGCCGATCACGGTTGAGATGGTGGTGCAGGAAATCAACCGCTATGCCGATTCAGAGTTCCGCTATGCCGATAAATCCGATGAAGTGGCGATTGCGAATATGGTGCGGGAATATGGGCGGACGGAAGAGGCCAAGCGGCGGCATTTGGAGGGGAAGGTATGACGCGAAGATTTGCAATTGAGGCTGAAGGATTACCTGATTTATCGGGAATGATGCTTGCATCAATTGAGGCGCTAAAGGAAATTGGCGGCTCGGCTACAATTCAAGAGCTAGACGAAAAGGTTGCGGAAATTGAAGGGGTATCCGAAGCGGAACAGGCATTTGTAATGCAAAATAGCGCCGCTAGACCTCGCTTTAATTACTATCTGGCGTGGGCGCGAACCTACTTGAAGAGGGGAGGCGCTGTTGAAAATTCCGCTAGAGGCGTTTGGGCATTAAGTGAAATCGGTAGTAAAATTACCAAAATCGAACACACCAAAGCAATTTATGACAAAGTAAATCAGGAAGAACGCGAAAAAGCCCGCTTAAAGCGAGAAGCCGCAAAGGTAAAAAGCAATGTTGGAGGTAAAAAACCACTTCGGATAATTTAGCAGATGAACCTACATTTGATCAGAGTGAAAATCTTGAATCATCTGCGAATTGGAAAAATAACTTACTGGCGGTTTTGCGCACGATGGACCCAAGTGCGTTTGAAAGGCTTGCGCAAAGACTGCTAAGAGAAGCTGGCTTTACCAAAGTCGAAGTTCGTGGAAAGTCTGGTGATGGCGGCATTGATGGTGTTGGACTTCTACGTGTAAATCTTGTTTCGTTTCAGGTATTTTTTCAATGCAAAAGATGGAAAGGTGGTGTTGGATCGCCAGAAATTCGAGATTTCAGGGGGGCTATGCAAGGCCGAGCCGACAAAGGGCTATTTATTACAACGGGTAATTTTACAAGTCAGGCTTTAGACGAAGCAACGCGCGATGGCGCAATGGCCATTGATTTGATTGATGGAGACCGTTTGTGTGAGCTGCTCAAGGATAATGATTTGGGTGTATCTACAAAAACAGTCGAGCAGATAGAAATTGATGAAAAATGGTTCGCTTCGATTTGAGCATAGTTTTGGCAAGAATGTCATAAGGAAAAAACATGAAACGTCTCATCGAACGCGGCCTGATGTTTGGCAATCTCATTGCGGTGGATAGTGCGGCATTGGTCGAGCGCTATAACCGTGCGTTGGAACATCTGACGGGCAAAACCACCGACCTGCGCGATTTTCATATTGATATTTCCGGCTATTCGCCCGAGGTCGGTGATGCCCTTAACGATCATCTTTACCTCAATGAAAACGGCTGTAACCGGCAATTTATCCTGCTGTCGACCGAGCAGAAAACCGCGCCACTATTAGGCGCTAAATTCTCGACCTCCCGTGGCATCCTCAAACAATTCATCCTTGAAAACGAACCGCAATTGTTCGCCCTCACCGCGCGCGATGCCGTGGCCGGTGAATTGGTCAATTCGGTCTATTCGGTCACCGATCCCGTGCGCCTCTTTGATATCCGCAAGGTCGAAATCGAGGCCGACACCACCGCAGGCACGGTGCGCAACGCCGAAAAACTTGGCAAAATGGTCGATGAATTCAAAACCAAAGACGACGCGTGGTTTGACGATGTGTTGATCGCCAAAATGATCGGCATCGCCAAACACACCGGCGATGTCACCCGCAATCCGGTGCGATTGAAACAGATGTCATTCGCGCAGGACAATTTCTGGACCGCGCATTTTGGCGGATTATATGTGTTTCGCGGCATGGATCACCCCGCCGTTATCGCGGCGCAGGACAAAGACAAACTTGGCAAATTGCCGATCAAACACACCTTTGATTTTTCCGATCGCAACCAGATTGCCAAATTTTTCGACTACAACGATCTGGTCGAACCCATCGTCAAGGCGCGCGGCATTGATGCGGGCGCGATCCTGCGGCAGAAGATGGATTTCATCGTTGTTGACGCCGCCCAAGATAGCAAAATGGACCTCACAGGGGCCACGCGGCGCGATATCCGGGCCTTGGCGCGCAAACATGCCGATGATCTTCCGGCGGAATTTCATGCTCTCGCCAAATTGTTGCAATGGGCCGAAGATGGCGGAAAATGGCCGCGCATAACATCGGATCATCCGGCGTATTTCTATACGTTGCGCGCCGCCGATCATGCCGACCGCGATCTGGTGAATATGCTGCTTGCCGAACTCGCCCCGAAAGACATCCGCCAATTATTCATTTGCCACAAGGAAGTGTTCTACCGCCAATATTCCGGTTGGTCCGAGAGCAAAAAATCCTATGTGGCGGATTTCCTTGAACGAGAGTATCAGGTGGATAAAATCGGCGCGCGGGATGCGCTGTTTGGCCATGATGCGCCGCTGGACGAACCAATTGATACACCGGTAAATTCACCATGGGCAAAAAAATCGGAAAAGCGCGACGATCTAATTGCGCGGGTTGGCCCATGGGGGGCTGTCGGGTCATTGACGAGGGGGAGATAACACATGGGTTTTATACGGTTGGGCGCTTTGGGCCTTATTGCGATGGGCATCGCCTATTTTCTGGTGTCGATGTATTCACGGTCGGTCCGGCGTGAGAAACTCGAAGACGAATGGGATGGAAATCCTGCAAACGGGGATGATAAAACGGCGCGCGATGCCTATATAGCGCAGGGAATGAAAGACTACGAAGGGTCGGTGCGCAAGAAATTCATCCTTCTGATTTTCATCCTGCCAACAGTTGCGGTTTTCGCGCTGATCTATCTGAACAACTTTTCCTGAGGGCGACATGAACAAAATCAAATGGACCTTTATCACGCTGCTGACCCTGATTGTTCTGGCGTTTTTCCACTATGTCCTGCCGCAACACGACATTGCGCGCATTACCTCAACCGAAATCATCCGCACAGATTTTAGCAACTTTAACCGACTGTTTTACGCACAGGCCGATAGCGGAAACACCGAGAACACCACTCGCGATATCCGGTTGGTCAATTCTGTGCGCGACAACGGCAAAATCATGGTCTATCGCAACGAAGACACCGGCTGGATCTGGCCGCCCTATTTCAAATTCGACAGCTCCAATTTGCAGGCCGAGGCCGCCGATCTGATCTCGTCCCGCGACGCGCCCTTATGGGTATCCATCACCCATTATGGTTGGCGCAACGAATTTTTCTCGATCTATCCCAACGTGGTTGGCGTCAAGGAAATCGCCGGTCCCGATGTGCGGATCATCCCGTGGTTCAACATCGTCTTTCTGACACTACTGGCCCTCGTGGTGGTCATGCTGCGCAAGATGTGGCTGCAATTTCGCGAACGGTCTATTGACCCGATGCTCGAAGACATGGGTGATAATCTCGATGCTGCGGGTGATCGCATCGGTGAAACCAAGGGCCGCATTGGCCGCTGGCTTGATACCTGGCGCAAGAAGTAAACAAAACGGCCACCTGATTATAGGTGGCCGTCCATAGTGATTTCGGGGGTAATTTCAGGAAATTGGGCGATTAACGCTTGCCGTAATACAGGCCCACAACATGTTCCGCTTCGGCAAAGAACAACCACCGCGACGCCATAACCCCGATCAGATGGCTCACTGCGGCGACCAGCGCCACAAAATGATTTTGCGACAGCAGCAACAACACCACCGGCAACACCACCATCAAAATCAACGCGATCACCCGCAGTTTCAACGCGTGTTTGCGCCCGATCACATGCACCATTTCCTTGAGCAGGTAATTGGTGCCGGTGTGGGGCGGTTCAAACGCGGTTACGCTACCGATATTGCCAAGGCCCGTGGCGCTCGCCATATCTGTGCCGCTGTTTGCAAACGCCTTGTCACCGCTGACCCAATAGGCGACCTGCACCAGACCGGCAATCACCAGCAGAATCAACGCCGCCGTGATCTGACCGGCGATCAACGCGCCACCGGCCACCGAAATCGTCAGAAACATCGGTGACGTCAGGGACATGTTCCACCGTGGCACGGTTTTCAACTGCCCGTAAATCATCGACGTGGTGTAAACCGTCGCCAACGAAAACGCCGCGCCGATGAACCCCAGAACCGGAATATGATTGTTCAGAAACACCAGTGCCGCGGCGTATAGCCCCATAAACACCAAGGCCCCGACCGACATCCACGCCTCGCGCGACAACCAACTGGTTTTCCACTGGGTAAACGCCCCGAGCGCGCGCTCAGGATGGCCAAGGTGAAATGTCGACGCAATCAACCCGCCAACCGCCAAAGCATAGGCAATGGCGAAAAACACAAATGCCACCAAACCTTCGACATTGGGAAACCCGAGGCCAAGCCAGAACAACAATCCAAATCCAAGACCGGAGAGCGACGAAAATAATATTACTGAGGGTGCGGGATGCATTACAGTTTCTCCAGTGCTTTATCAAGCCAGCCAAGGAAACCGGTAGCGTCCTCGGATACGGTTTCAAGTTCGCCGCAGGTGCCGGCAGTGTTCAATGTGTCTTTGATCCGTGGCGGCAGGTATTTATTGACCGGCTTGGTGCCCATTTCCGGCATCAAATCCATTCCGCCCCGTTCCGCGACCAATTTGGACACATTGCTGTTTGGATCGGCAAAATCACCAAAATGCCGCGCGCCCGATGGGCAGGTGCGCACGCACGATGGTATCCGGTCTTCTTCCGGCAGGTTTTCGTTGTAAATCCGGTCCACACACAATGTGCATTTCTTCATCACGCCTGCGGTCGGGTCCATTTCGCGCGCCCCGTAAGGACAGGCCCACGCACATAATCCACACCCGATACAGGCATCTTCATTAACCAGAACAATGCCGTCCTCGGATCGTTTATAACTCGCCCCTGTCGGGCAAACCGGCACACAAGGCGCGTCTTCGCAATGCAGGCAGGATTTTGGAAAATGCACCAATTGCGATGGCCCGCTCTCGGGCTGCACTTCGTAGGAATGGACACGGTTCAAAAAAGACCCGACCGGATTGGCGCCATAAGCATCAACATCGGCCAAAGGTGCGCCATAATTTTCTGTGTTCCAGCCTTTGCAGGAAATCACACAGGCATGACAGCCCACGCAGGTATCAAGATCAATAACCAGCCCGAGCTTTTTGTCAGTAGATGTAGGGAGTTGCGTCATTTGCCCACCTTCCATGCGATATCTTTGGGGCCTTGGCCCACAGGTGATTTGATGGGAGGGAACGACGGATCAACCTCGGCCAATGCGGCGGTTTTCCGGATCTTGACCCGCAGGTCGAACCACGCGGCCTGACCTGTGACCGGATCGGAATTGGTCCACCGCATCCCGTCTGCCTTTGGCGGCAACAATTCGTGAATGATATGGTTGAGCAAGAAACCCTTGGTGGCCTCGGGCGCGTCTTCCGACAATGCCCATGCCCCCTTGCGTTTACCGATCGCGTTCCATGTCCAGATGGTCGAGGCATTCAACGACGCCATCAACATAACCGGAACCGTAATCGACCCGTGTGCCGAAGTGATTTCGGCCCAATCGCCATCTTCAAACCCGTGTTTTTCCCAAATATCTGTCGGCAGATACATCGGATTGCGGCCATACAACTGCCGCAACCACGCGTTTTGCGTGCCCCAACTATGATACATCGCCATTGGCCGCTGCGTCAGCGCGTGCACCGGATATTCTTCGGGGTCCACATGGCTGTCTTCAAACGGCGCATACCAGATTGGCAACGGGTCCATGGTTTCCTTTACCCGCTCGCGCAGATGTTCCGGCGGTTGACGATCGCCGTGCCCTTCGGCGGCCAACTGGAATTTACGCAGAGGTTCCACATAGAGTTGGAACAAATAGGGTTCCGGTTTGTCAAAAATTCCGACGCCCACGGCCCAATCCTGATAGGCATTGTTCCACGGTTTGTAATAATTCGCGCCTTCGGGAATGTGATTGACCGCAAACCCGCCGTTTTCAATATAGCGGTCGATTTGATCGGGGTTCACGTCGCCACGCCCGAATTGATCGCCATCTTTGCCACGGAAACCCGCCAATGGCCCGATCCCCGGCTTACGCTCGTGATTCACAATATAGTCGGCGTAATCCTTGTATTTGGCACTGCCGTCTTCGTTCACGAAACCATTCATGCCAAGACGCGCACCCAGATCAACCAGCACCGATTGAAACCCGCGCACTTCGCGATCCGGTTCAATCACCGGCCACCGAATGGCATCCGCTGCCGCATCCGCTTCGCAGATCGGACGGTCCAGCAATGAAATACAATCGTGCCGCTCAAGGTATGTCGTATCCGGCAGGATCAAATCGGCATAGGCGACCATTTCCGAAGAATACGCATCGCTATAGATAATCCGCGGGATCACATAATCGCCGTTCTCGTCCTGATCCGTCAGCATCTTCATTACGCCGGACGTGTTCATTGACGAATTCCACGACATATTCGCCATATACATAAACAGCGTGTCGATTTTATAGGGATCACCGGCGTGCACATTGGAAATCACCATATGCATCAACCCGTGCGCCGACATCGGGTTTTCCCATGTGAACGCCTTGTCAATCCGCGCCGGCGTGCCGTCGTCCTTATACATAAGGTCATCGGGACCCGTCACATAGCCCAGATGTGGCCCGTTCAACGGTGCCCCCGGTGTGACCTTGCAATGGGGTTTTGGATGCGCCGAAACCGGTTTTGGATAGGGCGGTTTAAACCGGAACCCACCGGGCACCTCGACCGTGCCCAACAGGATTTGCAACACATGGAGCGCACGCGCGGTCTGAAACCCGTTGGAATGTGCCGAAATCCCGCGCATAGAGTGGAAGGAAACCGGCCGCCCAATCATGGTCTTATGGGTTTCGCCACGGAAATCTGTCCATTCATGGTCAAGCTCGAACGCCTCGTCAAACGCCACCCGCGCGATTTCCGCCGCGATGGTCTTGATCCGCTCGGCGCTAATCCCGCACCGCTCGGCCACGTTTTCCGGCGCGTATTCTTTATCCAAATACCGCTCGGCCATCATATGCATTACGGGCCGATGGGTGATGCCCTTGGCACGATGTGTCGCCGATAGATCAGGACGCACGCCCTTTTGATCAAACGGGGCCAATTTGCCGGTGTTCTTGTCAATCACCAACTCTTTGCCGTCTTTGTCGCGCAAAAACAGCCCGAATTCCGGCGATTTCTCGTCACCATTCACCAGAACCGGCGCATTGGTATAGCGCGCCAGATAATCCAGATCAATTTTGCCTGCCCGCATCAATTCATGCACCAAGGACAGAATAAACAGCCCGTCGGTGCCCGGTGTAATCCCGACCCAATCATCGGCAACCGCGTTATACCCCGAACGGATCGGGTTCACCCCGACGATACGCCCGCCATTGGCCTTGACCTTGGAAATGCCCATCTTGATCGGGTTTGAATCGTGATCCTCGGCCACCCCGAACAACAGGAACAATTTGGTATGATCCCAATCCGGTTGCCCGAATTCCCAGAACGCGCCGCCCATCGTATAGATGCCGGCAGCGGCCATATTCACCGAACAAAACCCGCCGTGTGCTGCAAAATTCGGCGTGCCGTAATTTTGCGCCCAGAACCCGGTAAATGATTGCGACTGATCACGCCCCGTAAAGAAAGCGAGCTTTTCAGGGTCGTTTTCACGGATCGGTTTCAACCAACCCACAGCGATATCCATCGCCTCGTCCCATGATATGGTTTCAAATTCACCAGACCCGCGCGGCCCGACCCGTTTCATCGGCGCTTGTAATCGCGACGGCGCATTCACCTGCATGATCCCCGCGCTACCTTTGGCGCATAACACACCCTTGTTCACCGGATGGTCGCGGTTGCCCTCGATATAGGCAACTTTGCCGTCCTTCATATGTACATTAATGCCACAGCGGCACGCACACATATAACACGTGGTTTGGCGGATCTCGTCCGACACTTTGGGCGAGGTATCAATTACGGGTTGCTTAAAAGCCATGAAAAGTCCCTGTTTTGTCGTTTTAGCGCGCAAATTCCCGCCCTTTGCACACTTCATGGGCAAAAAGCATTAAAAAGTCCATATGCCAGTATGTGAATATTTGCATCTTTGTATAGGTGACATTTTGCCATTGCTTGCAAATATGTCCGGTTTCTTGAAATAAACTTAGCAAACCAAAGGGGTTGAACAAATACGAAAGCTACCAATATCTATTTTCCTGACATCAACGCCTGTGCATTGCGGGCAATTTGCCGCTCCTCTTGCGCGGGAATAACATGTATCTGACCATCGCAAATCCCCGTCCATTGCAATTGCGCCATAATCCGTGTCCGAACATCCGCCGCATTTTCACCGATTCCACCTGTGAACGCGATTGCGTCAACGCCCTGCAACGCTGCTATCATCGATCCACCATGGCGCGCCGCCCAATAACAGAAATGATCAACCGCAAAAACCGCCTGTTTATCGCTGCGCCCGCACAGGGTTTTCATATTCGACTCTCCGCCCGATAACGCCATCAATCCCGACCGTTGATTAAGCGCCGCGCGCGCCGCCACAACCCCGTCCATTTCGGCCATATCCAGAACCGCACCGGCATCAATACTGCCCGCGCGCGTGCCCATGGTTAATCCCTCAAGCGGCGAATATCCCATGGTTGTCGCCACGGATTTCCCTCGATAAATCGCGCAAATGCTTGCCCCGTTGCCCAGATGAAACGCCAGCACTCGCTTCGGCAACGCCGTGCCGGTCACTTCTGGAAACGCGGCCACAAGGCTCTGGTAACTGGTGCCGTGAAATCCATACCGCCGCACGCCGCGCGCCACCCAATCATCCGGCACGCCATACCGCACCGCCACCTCTGGATTGGTGGCATGAAACGCGGTGTCAAAGCTGGCAAACTGTGGCAAATCCGGCGCGATTTCGGCCAATGCCATGATCCCGAGAAGGTTATGCGGATTGTGCAGCGGCGCAAGCGGTATCGCCGCCCGAATTTGCCCCAGAACCTGCGCATCAATGCGACAGGGCGCGGTCAATTCCGCCCCGCCATGCACCACACGATGCGCCGCCGCGCGCAAATCCGACAGTGCAAAACCGCGCCCTGACAATTCTGCCAGAATATCATGCAATGCCGCGCTATGGCCACCGCTCACCACCGGATCAACATCCCGTTGCCCCGACAGAACCTCGGCCATATCCCCGTCAAACAGCGCATATTTGACCGAGGACGAACCGGCGTTGATCACCAGTATCGCGCCCTCGGTCCTTGTCATTTTACGCGCCCTTTTGCGGCTGCATATCGCCCGCCGAAATTCCGGCCACTTCCACCGGCGTGGTCATCGCGTCACGACGGAACGGTTCCCCCATTTCCTGATTGAGCATCACCTCGATAAACGTGGTTTTCCCGTCCTCCATCTGGGTTTTCACCGCAGCCGCAAGCGCATCGGTCAATCCGTCCATCGTGGTCGCCACAACCCCGTTCACGCCACAAGCCTTGGCAATCCCCGCGTAGGACACGTTATAATCCAACTCGGTCCCGACGAAATTATTATGATACCACAATGTTGTGTTGCGCTTCTCCGCGCCCCATTGATAATTGCGGAAAATCACCATGGTAATTGCGGGCCATTCCTCGCGGCCACAGGCGGTCATTTCATTCATCGAAATCCCGAACGCCCCGTCACCGGCAAACCCGACAACCGGCGTATCTGGACGGCCAATTTTCGCGCCCAAAATCGCTGGCAACGAATACCCGCACGGCCCAAATAGCCCCGGCGCGAGGTATTTCCGCCCCGCCTCAAATGTCGGATAGGCGTTGCCGATGGCGCAAACATTGCCAATATCCGAACTGATAATCGCGTCCTTGGGCAACGATGACTGGATCGCGCGCCACGCCTTTCTTGGCGACATATGATCGGGTTTCGACCCACGCGCACGCGCGTTCCAATCGGTGCCTTCGTCGTCGTCTTCGTGATCCATCGACGTCAATGTTTGCGCCCACGTCGATTTTGTATTTGCAATCAACGCTTTGCGCGCATCACGCCCCGCATCACCCGCACCCGTCGACAATTGCGCCAACATTTGCCCGGCCACTTGTTTGGCATCGCCCACGATCCCCACACTCACCGGTTTGGTCAATCCGATCCGGTCGGGATTGATATCCACCTGAATTATCTTGGCCTCAGTCGGCCAATAATCCATGCCATACCCCGGCAATGTCGAAAACGGGTTAAGCCGCGTCCCAAGCGCGAGAACAACATCCGCCTTGGCAATCAATTCCATCGCCGCTTTCGACCCGTTATACCCCAAAGGACCGGCAAAAAGCGGGTGCGAACCGGGAAACGCGTCATTATGTTGATAGCCACAGCACACCGGCGCATCCAGCCGTTCGGCCAATGCCTTTGACGCGTCGATCGCCCCGCCAATCACCACACCCGCACCGTTCAAAATCACCGGAAATTTTGCGTTCGACAACAATTCTGCCGCTTGTGAAATTGCGTTTGCACCCCCTGAGGGCCGTTCGAATTCAACAATCGCCGGCAGGTCGATATCAATCACCTGTGTCCAGAAATCGCGCGGAATATTGATCTGCGCCGGTGCCGAAAGGCGTTTGGCTTTGGTGATCACCCGATTGAGAACCTCGGCCATCCGGCTTGGGTCGCGCACCTCCTCTTGATAGGCGACACAATCGGCAAACATGCGCATTTGTTCGACTTCCTGAAACCCGCCTTGCCCGATGGTTTTATTGGCCGCTTGTGGCGTCACCAGCAACATCGGCGTGTGGTTCCAATAGGCGGTTTTTACCGGCGTCACCAGATTGGCAATCCCCGGCCCGTTTTGTGCAATCGCCATGGTCATTTTACCGGACGAACGGGTAAAACCATCCGCCATCATGCCCGCCGTATATTCATGCGCACAATCCCAAAACGTGATCCCCGCCTTGGGAAAAAGATCGGAAATCGGCATAAACGCCGACCCGATAATGCCAAAAGAATTGTCGATTCCGTGCATTTGCAGGGTCTTAACAAACGCTTCTTCTGTGGTCATTTTCATAGGGGTACTCCTGAATGTGCGGGGTGCATACATGTGTTCAAATGCGAATTTACGGTGTTGACGCCCCCCACAATAGGGCCAGTTTTGGATTTGCCCTATAGCCAGGTTACTTTGCCGCCCGCATCGCCTTGGCAATCAATCCCACACCCGCCGAAATCCGGTCGGCAGGGATCGAAGAATAGGCAATGCGGTAATAGTTTTTGGGCCGATCTTCACCACAGAAAAACGTCCGCCCCGCCTCGATCAAAACCCGATCTTGCAACAGCGCCTCGGCCACGGTTTCGGTATCCACCCCCTCCGGCGCGCGCATCCACAAGGACGACCCGCCATAGGCCCCTTTACCCGCAATCGTTAGGCCATGATCGGCAATCGCGGCCTCGGCCTCTACCCGTCGCTTGTGCAGGGTTTTCGACATCCGCCGCACCAATGCATCATAGTGCCCAAGCGACAAAAAATAGGTCGCCGTGCGTTGAATATGCCCTGGCGGATGTCGTAAAACCGATGCCCGCAGCGCCCGCGCCTCTTTAATAAATGATTTTGAACCAACGAGATACCCCAACCGTAACCCCGGAAATATCGACTTTGAAAAACTGCCGACATAGATTACCCGCCCCTCGCGATCCAATGATTTAAGCGCGGGAGACGGAGGTTTTAGAAACGATATTTCAAATTCGTAATCATCCTCGACAACCAATGCATCAATCTCTCGCGCGCGTTTCAATAATTGCCTGCGCCGCGCAATCGGCATCGTCGCCGTGGTCGGAAACTGATGGCTTGGCGTGGTGAAAATCACATCGGTTTCTTCGGGTATCGCATGGGGCGGCAACCCGTCCCGATCCACATCTACCGCCGTTAAATGGCACCGCGATTGATCAAGAATATTGCGCAAATTATAGTAACACGGGTTTTCAATCACCGCCCTACGCCGCTGTGTCAAAAGAACCTGCGCAGTAAGCCAAAGCGCGTTTTGTGCCCCCATTGTCACCAGTATTTCGTCCGGTTCCGCGATGATTCCACGTCTCGGCAGTGTTTGCCGCGCAATAAATTCTACCAACTGCGGATCATCGCGATCAAAATAGTCCGTGGTTAACGATGTGAAATCTTTCTGCCCCAATGCCTGCAACGCACAGAGCCTCCAATTCGCGTGATCAAACATCGTCGGGTCAGCTTGGCCGTAATTGAACGGATACCGGTATTTGGCCCAATCCAACGGCTTGGCAACCACCTCGCCGCCGGAAAACCGCGTGCCAATGGCGCGATTCCAATCCACGCTGTCGCTGTCCGCCGACCCCACCTGCGCCCGTGGTCTCGGGGGTGGTTCCGGTGCATTATCCGACACGAAATACCCCGACCGACCCCGCGATGTCAGATAGTCATTTGACAGCAATTCGGTATAGGCCAAGGTCACCGTTATCCGGCTCACTCCGAGGTGTGCCGCCAATCCCCGTGACGACGGCAATTTTTCGCCGCGCCGCAACCGACCCGACAAAATGCCCTGCGCAATCATCTGCTGAATCTGCGCCTGAAGCGTGCCGTCCGCCTCGCTATCGAGAAAAAAGGTTTCAACTGAAATCGCCATAACAATACCCTATACTGGCCTTAGGGGCTGCGTAAACTGGCTATAATTCCGCCTTGCCGATTTCCGCACGGATTTCATCACGTATTTCAACACTGTGCTGCCCACGCACCGGAGGCGTAGAAACCGCCCGCGCGCCACTTTCAAAACGCGGGGCCGGGGCCGCTTGCAACGCACCATCTTTGATTTGCCACACCCCCCGCGCCGCCATGTGCAGATCGTTCTTCGCCATTTGCGGCGATAATACCGGCGCGACACAGGCATCACTACCGGCAAACAAATCGGCCCAATGCCGCACAGGTTTGGCGACGAATATCGCGGCCAATGCGGCGGTTTGATCGGGCCATAAGGCGCGCTCGTATTGCGGCGCAAATACTGCGTCCCCCGACAACCCCAGCACCTCGAGGAAGATACCGTAAAACTTCGGCTCAAGGCACTGAACGCTCAAATATCCGCCATCGGCACAGGCATATGTCCGGCTCCAATGCGGCCCATCCAAAAGGCTCTGCCCGCGTTCCTCGGACAACCCGCCGCCTTGGCCAAGCGCCATTAACAGGTTCATCATATGCGCCGATCCATCGACAATGGCCGCGTCCACAACCGCGCCTTTGCCGGTCTCGCGCGCCTTCAGTATCGCCGCCAACATCCCCACCACAAGATAAAGCGCCCCACCCCCAATATCCCCGACCAACGTCGCCGGCGTAATCGGTGCCGCCTCTGGCGCGGAGGCATAATAAAGCGCCCCGCTGGTGGCGATATAGTTCAAATCATGTCCGGCGGTTTTGTGGCGCGACCCGTCCTGCCCCCAGCCCGTCATCCGCCCATAGGCAAGTGCGGGATTAAGCGCATGACACACATCCGGCCCAAGGCCGAGCCGCTCCATCACGCCGGGCCGAAACCCCTCGATCAACCCGTCGGCGCGCGCAATCAACGCCTTGGCCGTGGCCAAATCATCGCCGTCCTTCAGGTCCAAAACAATCGAGCGCTTGCCACGGTCCAGAACACTCGCCCCGCCGGTGATATCTGACCCGCCGCCCTTGCGATGCAGCACAATCACCTCGGCCCCCAGATCAGCAAGCAACATCCCCGCAAACGGCCCCGGCCCAAGGCCCTCGATTTCAACGATACGGATACCTGAGAGCATGATGGTAGGCCTTCTTCGGTTTTGTGTTATACACACTACATTGATGCGATTTTTTGATAGCCTATTGTAGTGCTAAATGAACAAAACACCTGAAAATTCCGCTCTTGCTTATATTGATGCAAACATCATCATAGACCTTTGTGAGGAAAAGTTGCCTCTGATTGACAGGGTGATTCAGAGAACGTGGGATTATCGTTCTGCCGCGCTGATCTCGACTGCCTTTGCGCGGTTATCCTGTACGAGTTCAATCGCCCTGGTTGGTGATTTTGCGATGCGTTTGAGCAGGGTGATAGCGGCGCTGGTGAGGGAGAAAATGTTTCTCGGAGCATGGTCTGAGC
>JAUZRV010000295.1 GCA_030950105.1 Rhodobacterales bacterium
CGCGGCATCAGCCGCCCGAACACCCCCAGATATCAACCTTCAACGCACACTCTAAGCTCAGTTCAAAACGCCGCCGTCAACCCGGCCGATCCAGTGCGCCGGAAGGAAATACCCGGAGTCTGATGAATAATTCGGGCTAGCTTCCGCCAAGTTTAGGCGAGGCCCGTTCCATCTTCACATCCGCATCTGAAAACCGCATCGGAGACCGCACACCCGGCACACCTTCGGGCCGGATCTGCAAACCGCGCGCAATCACTTGCGGATCGTCAAAAACCTCGGCCAGATCGTTGATCGGACCGGCAGGCACGCCTTCGGCTTCACATCCCGCCAACAACTCTGCCTTGGTCCGTTTTTCGGTTTCCACGATCAGTCGTGCAATCATTTCCGGTCGATTGGCAATGCGGTCTGCATTGGTAAGATATTCCGGTGCAAATGCCATCTCCCCCAACCCGAGCAACCCGCAAAGCCGTTGATATTGCGGATCATTTCCGGTCGCGATGATGATATGCCCGTCGGAACAGGGAAAAACCTGATATGGTGTCAGATTAGGATGGTAATTTCCTGTCCGCTTCGGCGCAATTCCGGTCGATAGATAATTCATCGCCTGATTGGCAGTAACTGCAACAGCCACATCAAGCAGCGACATATCAATCTGCTGTCCGCGTCCGGTTGTTGCGCGCTGGTGCAACGCCGCGAGAATGGCGGTTGTCGAATACACCCCGGTAAAAATATCCGTGGTTGCGACACCGGCCCGTTGTGGCGCGCCATCCGGTTCTCCGGTGATCGACATCAACCCCGACATGCCCTGAATAATATAGTCATATCCGGCACGATGGGCATAAGGGCCGGTTTGCCCAAACCCCGTGATCGAACAATAAATCAGCGCCGGATTCACCTCCGCCAAACTTGCATAATCAAGCCCGTATTTCGCCAATCCATCAACTTTGAAGTTCTCGATCAGGATATCGGCATCTTTGACCAGATCGCGCACCAATTCCCGCCCCTCAGGGGTGCGAAAATCGGCAACAACACTGGATTTCCCACGATTGCAGCTATGGAAGTAGGCGGCGGATTTGTCGCCTTCGCGTTCAATAAACGGCGGGCCCCAATTGCGCGTATCATCACCCTGCGGCGCTTCTACCTTGATTACCTGCGCCCCGAGATCGGCCAGCGTCTGGCCGGCCCAGGGGCCTGCCAATATCCGCGCCAGCTCGACCACTTTTATGCCTTCAAGCGGTGCCATTATCCGTCCAGTTTCGCATCAAGGATTTCCTTGAACGATTCATAGCTCATGTTGGAATATTTTTCGCCATCAATCACAAAGGACGGGGTGGAATTGATGTCATGCATTTCTGCATTTTTCTGATACCACGCCACCAGCGCCTTGGCATTGTCCCCATCCGAAAGACACGCATCAAGCCCCTCATCGGTCAAACCAGCGACTTTGCCGATTTTACGCAGGTTAGACACGATTGTCGCCGGATCACCGCCAGCAAGCCATTCCTTTTGCTGCTTGTAAATCAGATCGGACACACCGAAAAATTTGTCGGCACCGCCACAACGCGCCACCATCGACGCCCAGAGACCGAACCGGTCAAAATAGACATCGCGGTAAATGAACCGCACTTTGCCGGTATCAATATAATCTGCCTTGATTTTACCCATCACATTCAGATGAAAATCGGCACAATGCGGACAGGTGAACGACGCATATTCGATCATTTCGATCGGCGCATCTTCCGCCCCGAGAACCATTTCGATAATACCCGACATATCAACATCGCTGGCTTCTTGCGCATTGGCCGCACCCAAAGGCGGAAGCGATGGCATTGATGAACCGGAATTGAGCCACATTGAAGCGCCGCCAACAGCCAACAGACCGGCACCGGCCCCCAAAAAAATTCTACGATCCATAATGTTCAACTCTCCTGTTGTTTCGATTTAGATAATACATTTCGTGCCATCGCTTCAAGGGCCGCACGCAGCCCCTCATCGGCAATCGGACTTGCTACGTCTTTGGCTTCGCGCAACACTTCCGGGTCGGGCTTCGGGCCTGCTTTCGTCTGTGCACGATGCACAAAACTCGCCTGCCCTTCGGAAAATCCGGTGGCCGAGGTCTGGGTAATGCGCACCCGCGCAATTGCGTTATAACCGTAGGTCGCATTGACCCGCTCGCGCATGCTTTCTTTTTGCATTTCCAACATGACTGCTTGTGCGCCCGTGGTAAGCACTGTCAACGTCGCGCCGAACCCTTGCCGTCCGTATTTGATATCAACCGGCCGCGCGATGGATGCAATATCTTCGCCCATGATCTCGGTCCAATGGGTCAACAACCGCGTCACCGCGAATCCCCGCGTTTCGCTTGCCGTGCGGATTTTACCCTGCAACAGGCTCGACGTGCGCTTGAATCCTTTGGTCGTTGATTTGCGGCGTGGCGGCAAGATTTGCTTCCTTTTGTCTTTCGCTATTGTAATGACCTATATGGGGCGCATACCAGCGCAGACCACTAGGTATCGGAATAAAGTTTGTGTGATCGTTATTCAATAACAACCGCTGCAAATGCGGCCAAGACACTCCTTGATTGGTATGACGCGCATGCGCGTGCATTGCCATGGCGCATCCCGCCGCAGTCAAACACGGTTCCCGACCCCTATCACATCTGGCTATCCGAGGTGATGTTGCAACAAACCACCGTTGCCGCAGTAAAGGGATATTTCCTGCGGTTTATCGCGCGGTGGCCCACGGTGCACACCCTCGCGGCCGCCGACGATGGGGATGTTATGGCTGAATGGGCGGGCCTTGGATATTATGCCCGTGCCCGCAATCTTCTTAAATGCGCCCGCGCGGTGGTCTCGGATCATGGCGGGGTTTTCCCGAACACGAGTGCCGCCCTGCAATCCCTGCCCGGTATCGGCCCATATACGGGGGCCGCCATTGCCTCGATCGCTTTTGACCGTTCCGAGGTGGTTGTTGATGGCAATATCGAACGGGTCATGGCGCGCCTGTTTGACATTCATACGCCCCTGCCCGGCGCCAAACCCGAGCTTACGGCGCGTGCCGCCGCCCTTACCCCGCAAACCCGCAGTGGCGATTATGCACAGGCGGTGATGGATCTCGGGGCCACCATTTGCACCCCGAAAAAACCGGCCTGTGGTCTCTGCCCTTGGCGCGATTTATGCCTTGCACATAGGCGTGGCACCATGGCCGAACTTCCCAAAAAGACCCCGAAGAAACCCAAACCCACACGTTTTGGCATCGTTTACATCGGCCAACGCAATGATGGCGCATGGTTGATGGAACGCCGCCCGAACAAAGGGTTGCTTGGGGGTATGCTCGGCTGGCCCGGATCGGACTGGAAATCGGATTGGGATAATGGCCCGCAAGGCGCCCCGCCTATCGACGCCAAGTGGCAGGAAATCACCGGCGAAGTGCGCCACACTTTCACCCATTTCCACCTGCGCCTGATCGTCAAAACTTCCCGTATTACGGTGCAACAGACCCTGAATTCGACCCATTTCGTGACCCGCGAAGATTTCCATCCCTCCAACCTGCCAACGGTCATGCGCAAAGCCTTTGACTTGGCCCGCCCATCGTTCGAAACCTGATCCTGACAAACCTGTGCATTTTCTTCGGGCCTTTCGCGCGCCCCCGATATATCATCGCCCTGCGCGCTTTTATTATCGAGGGTCCCATGCTTACGTCCGAACACGTCTCCCGCCCGCAAAACATTTTGCCTTTCTGGTTGTCCCTGATCCTGATCCCGCTGGCATGGGTCGGCGCGATCCAAGGCGGTTGGACCGTAATTCTACTGCCGCTCACCACGTGGTATTTGTTCACCTTGCTGGATGCGTTTCTCGGGCTGAACCTTGAAAACGCCGATCTTGAAACCGACGATAGCCATATCTTTTGGTATCGCGCCCTGACCATCGTGTGGGCGCCACTGCAATTTCTGATGCTGTTCGGCCTGATCTGGTATGTGAGCGGCGCCGATCACCTTTCGACCCTCGAGAAAATCGTCCTGTTCTTTGGTGTTGGCGTGGCAACCGGCACTATCGGGATCAATTATTCCCATGAATTGATGCACCAAAAGGACAAGAACGAACGCGCGTTAAGTGATCTGTTGCTGGCAATGGTGCTCTATTCGCATTTCAGAACCGAACATTTGCTGGTGCATCACCGCTATGTCGGCACCCCGCGCGATACCGTCACCGCGCGCTATAACGAAGGGTTTCACCGGTTTTTCGCCCGCGTTATTCTTGGCTCGCGTCGTTCGGCGTTTCGTGCGGAACGTGAAAAACTCGCCCGCAAGGACCTGCCTTGGTATGACCTCAGCAACCCGTTTTTCCGCTATTGGGGCCTGCAAGGGTTCATGCTCGCGCTCGCCGCCCTGCTTGGGGACTGGGTCGGTTTGGCGCTGTTTATCTGGCAGGCGCTGGTCGCCATTTGGCAGCTCGAACTGGTCAATTACATCGAACACTACGGCCTGACCCGCAAACATCTGGGCGATGGCAAATACGAACATGTGAAACCACAACATTCATGGAACGCGGCGCACAAAGCCTCAAATTGGCTGTTGATCAATCTGCAACGCCATTCCGATCACCATTACAAACCCGACCGGCGTTTCCCGTTGTTGCAAAACTATACCGAGGCCGACGCCCCCCAATTGCCCTATGGGTATCCGGTGATGACAATGGCCGCGTTTTTTCCGCCCCTCTGGCGACGGGTGATGAACCGCCGCGTGCGCAAATGGCGCGATATGTATTACCCTGAAATCACCGACTGGAGCGCCTATAACGCCCATAACACCCCGATGCCAAAATGATATCCTTGCGAGATATGCGGCAGGATGAATTTTCGGGATACCTCGATTATTTCATTCCCGATTATACCGATGAAATCGTGACCAGTTACGGCATCCCCGTTGCGCAAGCACACCAACGGGCCATTGACGCGGCGGCAACCGGCCTGCCGCAGGGCGTGACAACCAAAGAGCAGATTTTGTTGTGCATCCTTTCGGACGATCAACATGTGGGGTATATCTGGTATAGCCACCTCACCGGCACGCCGTCGGTCTTTATTCTGGATTTCGCAATTCTCGAAAAATATCGCGGAAAGGGATTGGGCAGAAGCGCGATGTTGGCACTGGAACAGCGGTTAAAATCGCAAGATGTCACCCAAATCGGCCTGCGCGTCGCCACCACTAACAAAGCTGCGCAAAATCTATATTTGTCGGGCGGGTTTCGCGCCACCGGTATCAACATGATCCGCCAGATTTAGGACAAAAAAGGCCCCACCTCGAAAGGCGGGGCATAGTTGATGCCGTGACTTAGGCCACAGGCACCGGCGGTGTTCTATAAGCCATTTCGCGTTCAATTTGGGTCCAAACTGAACGCGAAATGATTTTGAATATCTATGTCTTAATTCGGACGGCCGGCCATCTCGGCGCGGATTTGTTGGCGCAAAAGGTCAATCGGCACCTTTTTTCCGTCGCGTTTAAAGCACCAATAGGTCCAGCCATTGCAACTCGGCGCACCCTCAAGCGCGGCCCCGACCTGATGGATTGACCCTTTAACGTCATCGCCAACAAGCGTGCCATCGGCGCGCACTTTGACCTTGTGACGTTTGTTCATGCTATACAATTCTTCACCGGGGCGCAGCATGCCGCGTTCAACCAACTGCCCAAACGGCACCCGTGGTTCGGCGCGTTTGGACACGCTGACTTGCAATGCCTCACGGTCAAATTTACGCACCTTTTTCAAACGCTTCTCGGCCACTTTGCGATATCCGGCGTCGCGCTCGATCCCGATATATTCACGGCCCAGCATCTTGGCGACCGCCCCTGTTGTTCCCGACCCGAAAAACGGATCAAGAACCACATCACCGGGGTTGGTCGAGCCAACCATAATACGGTGCAGCAGGCTTTGGGGTTTTTGGGTTGGATGGGCTTTGTCGCCGTTTTCATCCTTGATGCGTTCATGCCCTGTGCAGATCGGCAAAACCCAATCGCTGCGCATTTGAATACCTTCATTCAACGCCTTGAGCGCCTCATAGTTAAAGGTATATTTCGCGCCTTCCGATTTTGACGCCCAAATCATGGTTTCATGGGCGTTGGTAAACCGTTTGCCACGGAAATTCGGCATCGGGTTTGACTTGCGCCACACCACATCGTTCAAAATCCAATAGCCCTGGTTCTGGAGTTCCGCACCAACGCGGAAAATATTGTGATACGACCCGATCACCCAGATCGCGCCATTGGGTTTCAACAACCGTCGCGCCGCCTTGAGCCATGCCTTGGTGAATTTGTCATAGGCCGCAAACGACGAAAACTGATCCCACTCATCATCGACAGCATCGACTTTGGAATTGTCGGGGCGATGAAGATCGCCCTTCAACTGGAGATTATAGGGCGGATCAGCAAAAATCAGATCAACAGAATTCTCCGGCAGAGAATTCATTACATCAATGCAATCTCCGTCAAGAATCGTGTTTAAAGGAAGCGCGGCTGCGCTTTTGGTTTTGGTCATCGTTTTCATTCTCTGCCTCTATTTGCCGGTATTTGGCGGCGTGTTTTCACGCTCGTTTATTAGGGACAAAGATGAATCATTGATGATTCGCCGTCAATTTCTTTATTAAATCAAATACTTAGTTTTTTTGTTGATACAAGATGTTGTGGACAGGTTTGAACGAACGTCTATGGTGAGGGGTCACCCCAAGATTTTGCAGGGCCTCTTTGTGGCTTTTTGATGGATATCCGGCGTTTGTCTCCCACCCATACCCCGGATGCTGTTGCGCTAAATCCACCATGATCGCATCCCGACATATTTTCGCCACAATTGAGGCCGCCGAAATCGACACCGAATGGGCATCGCCCTTGATAATTGCCTGACTTGGGATCACCAAACCACGCGGGATCAAATTACCGTCAATCAACACATGATCCGGCGCGGTTGATAACCCCGCCACTGCACGCTCCATCGCCAGATGGCTGGCGCGCAGAATGTTGATCTCGTCAATTTCCTCGACGCTGGCATGCGCAATCGACACATCGGCCATTTCCCAGATCAGATCATTTAAAACCGCACGGCGTTTGGCCGTCAGTTTTTTGGAATCATCAAGGCCTTCGGGGATATTATCGGGATCAAGAACCACAGCGGCGGCGGTTACCGGACCGGCCAACGGGCCACGCCCGACTTCGTCAACACCGGCAACACGCATCGCCCCCTTTTGCAGGGCCAAACGTTCATATGAATAATCGGGTTGGGTCATAGCAGGCACAAAACCCAAGCCGCATAATATTGCAAGCACAAAGGGCCGCAATTGCGGCCCCCTGGTTTAACTCTTAAATTTTTTCCGATTAGCGGCGTGCAACCTTATACCCGTATTGCCCCAGACATTGTGCACCATAGGCGGGGCGCAAAAAGTTGGTGCCGTCATTGCGCGGCACATTGGTTGTGCAAGCATTAGGAAGCTCGTTGGTGTAATCATAATTCCGTTTGAGACAGCGCAGCAAATAGACGTTTTGACGGCGCCCCTGCGTGTTCACGGTTTTCAAACAATTCCTCGGCAGGATTTTCCGCTGCACCCGTGGCGGCAGCGGACGGGTGGTAGGCTCAACATACGTCGGTTCGCGACGATTGCTCCTTTTGTCCGCCAATGCGCCGATAACCGCAATCACCGCAACACCGGCCAAAAATTTATTGAGCGCACGGTTGCCCGCCTGCGCTTGGGGAACACTTAAAGCAGTTACCGCGATAGAGGCGGCGAGAACAATTGAGATAAACTTGCGAGACATGGGATAATCCTTTCAAGGGCAGTCATTGGAATACTTGAGCGTTTCAACCTGATCACTTGTGCAACCAGACGCGACAAAACCAATTTCGCCCAATGTCCCCCGGACAGGCAATAACAAGGCAGTGCTATTGGATATCAACGCCAAATTGCCATCGGGATATTGTATATCCAATGCGCCCCACGCATGATGGGCCCATGAAACACATCGTCCAAAAACGCGCCCTTGTTCGCGCGCCGGTTTTGGCCAAGGCATCGACCTTGGCCGGGGCCGTCCTTATGGCACTGTCCTTATCGGCAGGTGCCGCAACGGCAGAATGTTATGCCGACTACAAAGCAAAAAAAGGAGACCCGTTAAAGCTGCACTATGGCATTGCCGAAATAAGTGGTGATTGCACAGTATCCGCCGCCAATACGCAATTGTCGCAACGCCTCGGCGCGCAGGGCTGGACATTGCTGAATGTCCTGTCAGTATTTGACGCTTCTGGATTAGAAGAAAGGAAACAGAGTGCCGGCGCCTACTACCTACGCTTCTAAGCCAAACCTGCACAGCAATCGCACGGTTATATACGGGATCATCGCCATTGTTGCGATTCTTCTGATTGCCGCCATTGTCTTGCTTGTCACCCTGCCCGACGCCAATGCGTTTAATGCCCGCGTCGAGGCGCTGTTTGTTGCCAATAACGATCTTACCTCGCAGGCCGAAATCAAATTGTTGGAGATCCTCGCCCAATCCGGCACCGCATTTTCCGACACATTATCAAGCTACCGCATGGTGATTTTCGTGTTGCTGGTTTTTGCCACCTCGATGTTGATCGCCGCCTTGGTTTTTCTAATGTTCCTCGCCACTGTGAACCGTCGCATGGCACAGGTCGAACGCGCCGGTATTCAGGTGAATTCCCTATTGATAAGCCGCGACGAGAATACTGTTTACCTCAATAACTTCGGTTTCAAACTCACTGGTGCCGCGATGGAAACCCTGTCGCTTCTGGCCGAGGCCCGCATGGACGACGATATCCTGTCAGGTATTCAGATCGAATCGATGATTTCGGGGCGCAGCACCGTCGATTGTGACGAGGCCGCCGGCGCAACGCGGATCAAACGTCTGCGTGATATGCTCGGCAACCAATTGGTGAGCGAACTTCTGGTGAAAAACATCGCGCGCCGCGGTTACATTCTGGCGATTGATAAATCGGTGATTTCAGTCGTCTAAAGCCTTTTGCATTTTTTCTGAATCAGGGAAAATGGAAGAGGCCTCACCCCCTCAATGTTGTGGGCGTTTTGTATCCAATCTGCGCCTCGGATTAAATGCAAAACGCTTTAAACAGGATTGGCCCTATCAATGCCGACGAAAACCGATCTCGAAACTCTGGCCAACCATATGGTCGCCCAACAGGGCACTACCCGCCACATAATTGCCATTGCCGGCCCTCCCGGTGCGGGCAAATCAACCCTTTCCGATGCCCTGCGCGACCGGATAAACCTCGCAAAACCGCAGAGTTGCGAGGTGCTGCCGATGGACGGGTATCATTTTGACGATATCTATCTGGAACAAAAGGGCTGGCGTGCCCGCAAAGGCGCCCCCCATACGTTTGATGTGGCAGGGTTTGGTGCCATACTCGGGCGTTTACGCACCAATACCGACCCCGAGATTGTCGTGCCGGTGTTTGATCGCACCCTCGAAATTGCCCGCGCCGGTGCACGCGCTATTCACCGCGATGTTCGCACTGTCATTATCGAGGGCAATTATCTGCTGCTCACATCCCCGCCCTGGGCAGAATTGCGCGCCTGTTTTGACACAACGGTTATGCTCACTGTGCCTGTTCAAATTCTTGAAATGCGCCTTATTGAGCGCTGGGCCGGCTTTGGGTTTTCCAAAACCGATGCCGCCGCGAAAATAGCACAAAATGACATGTTGAATATCAAAGAGGTTATGGAAAACAGCAACGCCGCCGATTTTTCAATTTCCTGTGCGGGATAACCCTATTCCACACCCTGCATCCGCGTTTTCAGGGCCTCCCGTCGGGGTGGCTCACAACCGCTTTCCTCGCAGTTAAGCGCCGCCGCACATGCCGCCCAAGTCAGCAGGTTTTCAATTTCCCGATCCGTGAACGCGCCCAAGGCACCCTGTTTCAGCGCCCCCAACCTATCAAGCCGCGCCAACAGCGTCGCCATAAAGGTATCCCCCGCCCCAACGGTATCTGCCAACGCGCGCACCTTGGCGGGAGGCACCGAAACCTTGCGATCACCCACCAGACCAAAGGCGCCTTTGTCACCCAGCGTTACCACCAACAGTTTCGCCGAACTGCGCGCCAACAATTGCCGCGCGGCCTCGTCCAGCTCTGTATCAGGCGATAACCAGGCCAGATCTTCATCGCTAAGCTTTAACAGGTCCGTATGCCCGATCACCCGATCAAATCGCGCCAGATACCCGTTGCGATCGTGGATGAAATTCGCACGAATATTGGGGTCGAGCGCCGTGAAAATACCCCGTTTCCGCATAGCACAATAATAATCGGCCCATATATCGGCATCCGCACCATCGGTCAGCGCAAGAGAGCCAATATAGAGCGCCCGCGCATCCGGCGGTGTTGCCGCGACCAGATCGGCAAAAGCAACATTTCTCTCTGCGGTGTTCTCACGATAAAACTGATAACTTGGCACTGAATGATGGATTGATACCACAGCCAGCGATGTCGGTTCCGCACGCCGTGGCGCCAAAATGGCGACATCTGAATCGACAAGGGCTTTGGCGATCAAATCCCCAAAGCTATCTGACGATATCGGCGTAAGATATCCCGCCCGCACCTGTTGCCGCCCAAGGGCCTTGGCACAATTATAAGGGGCGCCCCCTGCATTTGCTTTGTAGATGGTCGAGGGTTCGGAACTCTCTACCTCTATGAAATCAATAAGGTTTTCTCCTCCGACAATAATCATAGGTCCCTCAAAGATTTTGGTGCGCTATCCGCGTCAACGCGGGCGCAGGCGGCGAAACACCCTCTATAGTCATGGCCGCCAAACTTCAAACCCCGCGCCCGAGCCATGCGTCATAATCCGAAACCAGCAGGTGCAGCGGGGGTTCGTCTTCGTCAATTTGTGCGAACCGGCCAATAGGAGCTGCAAAAATATTGTCGGTGACATCGTCATTCACCGTCGAAACCTCACCAATCAAGACATCGCCGCCTTCCCCCCAGAATTTGTGCCAATTCCCCGGCATCAACGTCACACTATCCCCCGGATCAAGCACAAGAACATCCCCCGCCGCTTGTCGATACCGAACACCGTCACGGGCCACTGTTACGTCCAGTTCCGGATCAATTTTACCGCTCGAATCCGATTCAAACATCTGAATGGCAAGCTGTGCCCCACCGCGATTGATGATGTCTTCGGATTTTACGACGTGCCGATGCATTGGTGAAATCTGGTCTTGCCGTGAAATCATAATCTTTTCGGCATATAACATTCCCGAACCCGATTTGAGCGCCGCAACATTACCATTGCGCACTGTAAACAGGAAAAGCCCCATTTCATCAAATTTTCCGAGGCCATAATCGGTAATATCCCAGCCCAGCCGCGCGTTGATGATCCCGCTATAATCATCCTTTCCTGCGATCATTTGATCCGGCGTGAAATAGGCAAATTTTGGCAACCGAAACCCGAAAGAGCCGATAAAATCGTCGCTCGCACGGATAATGTCGTTAATTCTGGAACGCTTCATCGCACCCTCAATTCAGGATTTGTTTTACCACCGATCACCATCACAAGGCCTCTTTGAACAAGATATTCTGATCCAGCAAATAGTGCACAAACAGCGGCAAACTTGCCCCACCAATCACGCGGGCACCATTGCCCACTTCACCCGGAAGGATCATCGGGGTATTGACGCCTTGCAGGTCAAGTTCCGCAAGCGCGGCAACGGTTGCATCCACGATCCGCTTGCGCACATCAACCGGAAAAGCCCCGTCAATAATTGCTGCGCGAAAGTCGATAACACTACAACTTGCGACGATAGCCATCGCCAGATGTTTGGAAATTCCGGTTATCCAGACCTCGAGACAATCCCCGAAATCATCCCATTCGTCAGGTCGCAACCACAGAGGCGAAGGGTCAATGCCCTTTTCACGCAACATGTTTTCCAGCACATAAATTGACGCCTGTTCAATCAACTGCGCGGGTTTCCCGTCCGCCCCGATCACCGGCATCGACCCAAGAGCGCCGGCGTTACCGCTTCGTCCCGGAAATACATTATGATTAAGAACAACGCCGCCGCCGATAAATGACCCGATGAAAAAATACACAAAATCATCAAATTCCGATCCGCGCCCGAAAACAAGTTCGGCACCACACGCAGCCGTTGCGTCGTTTTGAATAAAAACCGGAAAAACACAGAGTTCACCAAGTTCCGATTTCATATCGAAGTTGCGCCACTCCTCCATTTCGCCATGTGGTGCGCCGACTTTTTCAAGCCAACTCCACAATTCAAAAGGCATCGCAACGCCAATTCCAGCAATCCTTGTGCGCTTTGACAAGGGCAATATTCCGATGAGTTCTTTGAGGCCTGATCGCACAAATGCAAGAATATCGCTCGGTCGTGGATGGGTATAGGTTTCATGCAGGGATTGCCGAATTTCCCCTTGGAAGTCCATTAAAACAAGGTCCACCCGTCGCCGCTCGACTTCTAACCCGATGGTGAAAACACCGTCAGGATTAAGCAGCATCGGGATAGAGGGCTGCCCAACTTTGCCACGCTGCGGTTCACCACGAAGCAGCAGCCCGTCCTTTTCAAGGGACCGGATAATCACCGACATGGATTGCGCCGTAAGACGGGTTCGCCGCGCCAGTTCGGATTTTGCAATCCCGCCCTGACGGCGGATAATCGAAAGAACCAACCGTTCATTATAGGCGCGCAGGCGCGATTGGTTGGCACCCCCTATAGGATCCAAGACTTTGGATTTGGCTGAGTTCGCATTTGGCACGTCGCGTATTCCCTACCTGATTCTGGCTCGGTTTATGTATACTGTTTCGATTCAGCATGGCAGAATTAATTAATAAATCAAATGGAGTTATTAATTGACAGACTCACTTCCCAATGCAAATGTTCAGCCCGAGGAGGGCCAACAGACGCATCTGCCACGTCGGTTTCCCCTTGCCATCGGGAATAACAATTCTCGGAAATTCTGGATTATAAAAAGCCCCTGGAGGAAATTATGAAAAAAACTGTTATCACTTCAACACTAAGCGTGCTGGCCCTGAGTGTCGCCATGGCGGCCCCGGCATATGCGGGTGTGGGCGCGTGCCTGATTACCAAAACCGATACCAACCCGTTTTTCGTTAAAATGAAAGAGGGCGCATTGGCCAAAGCCGCCGAATTGGGTGTTGATCTCAAAACCTACGCTGGCAAAGTGGACGGCGACACCGAAAGCCAGGTTGCCGCTGTTGAAACCTGCATTGCCGACGGTGCCAAGGGAATTCTGATCACCGCATCCGACACCAAAGGCATTGTTCCGGTGTTGCAACAGGCCCGCGAAGCCGGTCTTTTGGTGATTGCACTTGATACCCCGCTTGAACCCCTCGATGCCGCAGATGCAACCTTTGCCACCGATAATTTTCTGGCCGGAAAACTGATCGGTCAATGGGCCGCCGCCGCGATGGGTGACGGGGCCGCGACCGCGCGGATTGCCATGCTTGATCTGGCGGTAAGCCAGCCTTCGGTTGGTGTTTTGCGCGATCAGGGATTCCTCGAGGGATTCGGCATTGATCTGGCGGATCCAAACAAATGGGGCGACGAAACCGATGCGCGCATTGTCGGCAACGAAGTCACCGCCGGCAATGAAGAAGGCGGTCGCAAAGCCATGGAAAACCTGTTGATCAAGGACCCGACAATCAACGTCGTTTACACCATCAACGAACCCTCTGCCACCGGCGCCTACGAGGCCCTCAAGGCATTTGGCCGCGAAAACGACGTGTTGATCGTGTCGGTGGATGGCGGCTGCCCCGGTGTTCAATCCATCAAGGACGGGGTGATTGGCGCAACGGCCCAACAATATCCACTGTTGATGGCCTCTCTCGGGATCGAAGCGATTGCCAAATGGGCCGCAGACGGCACCAAACCCGAACCCACTCCGGGCAAGGCGTTCTTTGACACCGGCGTTTCGCTTGTCACCGACAAGCCAGCCGCCGGCGTTGATTCGATTGATACCGTTGAAGGCACCAACCTCTGCTGGGGCTAAGTTGCTTTTGGCGTAAATGAATGAATACTGGGTTGAATACTGGGCGGGCGGCCATTGGGTCGCCCGTTTGACGCAAAATATTACGATAGGGAATATCCATGGCCTCGGCAGAAGACACCGGACTTGAAAACGCCGTCAACGAAGTGGTTTCATTTGAAACCGGCAAACGCAGTTTTCTTGAAATGGTGCAGGGATGGCTGCACAAAACGCCGTCCCTTGTGCCTTTGATCGTTCTGGTCCTTTCGGTGGTCATTTTCGGTGTCATTCTCGGTAGCAAATTTTTCTCGCCCTTTGCCCTGACATTGATCCTTCAACAGGTCGCCATTGTCGGCATTGTCGGCGCCGCGCAATCCTTGGTGATCCTGACCGCCGGTATTGATCTTTCGGTGGGCGCGATCATGGTGCTGTCATCGGTGATCATGGGCCAATTCACCTTTCGCTATGGTTGGCCCCCTGAACTGGCTGTGGTTGCCGGTCTTACTTGTGGCGCGTTCCTTGGCTCTATCAACGAGGTGCTGGTTGCCTATATGCGCCTGCCGCCGTTCATCGTGACGCTTGGCATGTGGCAAATCGTTCTGGCAACGAATTTCCTCTATTCCGAGAACGAAACCATCCGCAATCAGGATTTACAAGACCATGCGCCAATCCTGCAATTCTTCGGCCATAAATTCAACATTGGCGGCGCTGTATTCACCTATGGCGTCGTGGCCTTTGTCCTGCTGGTTATTCTTCTCACCTATGTATTGAGCAATACAGCATGGGGTCGTCACGTTTATGCCGTCGGCGATGATCCGGAAGCGGCCGAACTCTCTGGTGTGCGCGTCAAACGCATCTTGCTGTCGGTCTATACCTTGGCAGGGTTGATTTGCGCGCTCGCCGGATGGGCGTTGATCGGGCGCATTGGATCGGTGTCACCGACGGCCGGTCAATTTGCCAATATCGAATCCATCACAGCCGTAGTGATCGGCGGTATTTCATTGTTTGGCGGGCGCGGTTCTATCCTCGGCATGCTCTTTGGCGCGTTGATCGTCGGCGTGTTTTCCCTTGGGTTGCGATTGGTCGGCACCAACCCGCAATGGACATATCTTTTGATTGGCGTGTTGATCATCGGCGCGGTGGCCATCGACCAATGGATCAGGAAATCAACATCATGACCCAACCCATTTTAACCGCCCGCAATCTGGTCAAACGTTATGGCCGCGTGACCGCATTGGACCACGCCGATTTTGATCTCTACAGCGGTGAAATCCTCGCGGTGATCGGCGATAACGGGGCCGGAAAAACCACCTTGATCAAGGCAATTTCCGGTGCCCTGCAAGTGGACGAAGGCGAAATGCACCTCAAAGGGCAACCCTTTAACTTCCGTTCCCCGACCGAGGCGCGCGCCGCGGGAATTGAAACGGTTTATCAAACCCTTGCCCTGTCCCCCGCTCTGTCGATTGCCGACAATATGTTTCTTGGCCGTGAATTGCGCAAACCCGGATTTCGCGGCTCACTTTTTCGCCAACTTGACCGCAAAAAGATGGAACAGCTCGCCCGTGAAAAACTTACCGAGCTGGGCCTGATGACCATCCAAAACATAAGCCAAGCCGTTGAAACCCTGTCAGGCGGGCAACGTCAGGGCATCGCAGTGGCCCGCGCCGCCGCCTTTGGGTCACAGGTGATTATCATGGACGAACCCACCGCCGCGCTGGGCGTAAAAGAATCGCGTCGCGTGCTCGACCTGATTCAGGATGTAAAATCGCGCGGCATGCCGATTGTGCTGATTTCGCACAATATGCCCCATGTGTTCGAGGTCGCTGATCGTATCCACATTCATCGGCTCGGGCGGCGTCTGTGCACCATTAACCCCAAAGATTACACCATGTCAGATGCTGTTGCTTTCATGACAGGTGCCGCCGTCCCACCCGAGGCGGACGCAGAAACCAACATGGAAACCAAAGCCGGATAGTCAAAGCGCCACCCACGCGCCGTTTTCTTGGCTGGATTGCACTGCTGCCGCGATAAACCCCATTCCGGCAAGCCCCGATTCCACATCCGGTAACGGGTGCACGCCCCGATCTTTGCCACGTATAACATTGGCAAATTCATGATAAAGCGTTGCAAATGCTTCAAGAAATCCTTCTGGATGACCGCCCGGAATACGAATATCCTCAACAACACCCGGCCCGCCACGGGTAAGCAACTGTTTGGGTTCACCTTTCGGGGCAAACCACAATTGGTTCGGGTTTTCCTGATGAAATTCAATTGCGCCTTGATCCCCGATAACCCGCACCCGCAAACCACATTCATTGCCAATCGCAATTTGGCTCGCCCACATCATACCTTTGGCACCGCCTTCGAACCGAAACAGGATATGCGCATTGTCATCTAACAGGTGCCCGCCAAAATGCTGCAAATCGGCACTTAGCCCGAATTATTCATGAAGCGGCGTAAATCGTTTGGCGGGCGTAGATCAAGCTGTTGAAATGTCGTATGATTTTGGTGTTGAACAAGATCATTCACCTCCAGCAGAAAATCCAGCCCGCCATGAACGACGATAC
>JAUZRV010000296.1 GCA_030950105.1 Rhodobacterales bacterium
AGAGTTCAAAGGCATGGATACTCATCGCCCACATTCGAACTCTCACAAGGAGGATCGCAAAGCACTGACATCAATCATAAAGTATTGAATCAGCCTCTGAGAAAAAATACGGGGTTCCAGCGGGGGTTTTGATCGCCATTCACGGCATGGAAACCGGATTTGGAAATTTCATGGGCGATAGCAATGTGGTGTCGTCGATTGCTACGCTGGCCTATGATTGCCGTCGCTCGGATTTCTTTACGCCGCATGTTTTAGCCGCATTGAAATTGGTTGATAAAGGTGTGGTTTCACCGGCATCGGTGGGGGCCAAACATGGCGAATTGGGCCATACGCAGTTCCTGCCGGGGAATGTTTTGACCTATGCGGTGGATGGCAATGGCGACGGGCGCATTGATATGAACAATCTGGCGGATGCGATGGCGTCTACCGCGAATTTTCTGGCCAAAAAGGGGTGGAAACGCGGCAAGGGATTTCAGGAAGGCCAGCCGAATTTCAAAGTGATCCAGCAATGGAATGCAGCGGGCGTTTATCAAAAGGCGATTGCCATTATGGGCGGGCGGATTAGCGGATAATTCCGGTGTTTGATGCGACGTTGATAGGGTGACATTCACACATTTCGGCATTTTCGCAAACAGGTTGCCTACACGGTTAATCACCTCTTATGCGGGGATTTCCGGCCTGAAGCGCCAGAGCATCGCCGCGCGTTAGAACAAAGGTGTGGATAGAAAATACCACGGCCTGCGTTTTGGGCAGGCGCAGGATGCATTGCTTTTCGGAACGGAAATAGGGCGCGGAATCGGGATCGGGTGCAATGCGTTTGGCGTCCGACCGGCGCGGTTGGTGCAAGGTTGCATCATCATACCAGAGCGCATTGAAACGCCAGAGCGGGCGCGCCGGTTGCACGCCGTCAAACAGGCGCTGCACGCGTTTGGCAATGCTTGCATCATAAGAAGCCACCGGCACGTGGATGAAGGTCAGCGGTTGCATAAATTTTTCATCCAGTGACCAACTCGCCGGAAAACACAACAGCGCGCCGGTAAGCACATGTTCATTGCCCGAACCAGCAGGGCGTTTTTGCAGCAGGCAAAAATCATCAGGCACCAGTTTTGCCAATGCTCCCAAAGGATCAGAGCGGTCCAGCGCAATCACCTGCCCGTCTGGCCGGCGAATTTCGTCGCCGTCGCGTTCAAACGCATCGCCGTGATATCGTGCCAGATTATCAAGCACATGAT
>JAUZRV010000297.1 GCA_030950105.1 Rhodobacterales bacterium
GATCCAGTGGTGCGTGCCATAAGGGGAATTTAACTGAACGAACGTTCAAATCAAACCCCCATTTGCGCCGCATCCCGCTTTTGATAAAATCGTTCCCTTGCGCCGCCCCAATTGATCGGGCAAAACAAGGAAACCCTTACGAAAGCAATGTTTCATGTGCCGTTTTTTGCCTTTCCTACCGCTTGCCCTGCTCATTGGCTGCACGCAGTTTCCGGCATTGGACAATCTTGTTGATCCGGCATTGGAAAGCGCCGCCTATCCGGTTCTGGTCCCGTTAGAGCCGCTTTTGCGCGATAGCCAAAACACCGAAATCACCCCGACAACACAGGCCGAACTTGCCGCCCGCGTCGCCCGCCTCAAAGCCCGCGCCGCCCGCTTGCGTGCAACTGTAAATCCGGCTAATTCCTGAACAACCCTATTCAGACGACACATAAACCAGAGGATTCCCAATGAACAAACCACCGCAAGCGCCCCTCCGCCTGGGCATCGCAGGATTGGGCACCGTTGGCGTCGGTGTGGTGAAAATCATCCGCCAAAAGGCCAATATCCTCGCCGCAAGATCGGGCCGCCCGATTGTGATCACCGCCGTTTGCGCCCGCACGCGTGACAAAGATCGCGGTGTAAATCTCAATGATTACGCGTGGGAAGACGATCCCGTTGCCCTTGCCAAGCGCGACGATGTTGATGTTTTTATTGAGCTGATGGGCGGCCACGAAGGTCCCGCCAAAGACGCCACCGAGGCCGCAATTGCCGCTGGCAAAGACGTGGTTACCGCCAACAAGGCGCTGCTGGCCCACCACGGCCAAGCCCTTGCTATCGCTGCCGAAAACGCCGACCGTGTGATCCGCTTCGAGGCGGCAGTCGCCGGTGGTATTCCGGTGATCAAGGCGCTTACCGAGGGTCTCGCCGGCAATGACATTACCCGCGTGATGGGGGTGATGAACGGCACCTGCAACTATATCCTTACCCGTATGGAAAGCGCCGGCCTGCCCTATGACACCGTGTTTCAAGAGGCCGCCGATCTCGGCTATCTCGAAGCCGATCCAAATTTGGACGTCGGCGGTATTGATGCCGGTCACAAACTCGCCATTCTCGCCGCGATTGCGTTCGGCACCGAGGTCTCGTTTGACAGTGTTGAACTCGAAGGTATTGAGCGCATCACCATTGAGGACATCCACCAAGCCGCCGATATGGGTTTTAAAATCAAACTGCTCGGCGTCTCGCAAATCACCGGACGCGGGTTAGAGCAACGCATGTCGCCCTGCCTTGTTCCCGACAATAGCCCCTTGGGTCAACTTGACGGCGGCACCAATATGGTGGTGCTCGAGGGCGACGAGGTCGGCCAGATTGTGCTGCGCGGCGCCGGTGCCGGCATGGGACCAACCGCAAGCGCGGTCATGGGGGATGTCATGGATATCGCGCGCGGCACCCGCCTGCCGGTGTTCGGACAGCCCGCCGCGACCCTGACCGCCGCCCGCCCTGCCCGTTCGGCCACGCCTGCGCCCTATTATTTGCGCCTCTCCCTCGAGGACAAACCGGGGGCTTTGGCCAAAATCGCCACCATCCTCGGCGAGACCGGCATTTCCATCGACCGGATGCGCCAATATGGCCACGATGAACCAAGTGCGCCGGTTCTGATCGTCACCCATAAAACCACCCGCGATTCCCTCGATACCGCGCTTGCCGCGATCGCCAAAACTGCTGTTACAACGTCTGCCCCTGTCGCCCTGCGCATCGAAACCGTATAAGCTATGGACTGGTTCACACCGATTGATCTCTACTGCGAACGCACTGCTGTCGGGTTCTGGAATGAACCCCTGAATGCGCTGTCCAATCTCGCCTTCCCGTTGGCGGCCCTGATTGGCTGGCGCACGGCCACCAAACGCGGCACGCTTTCGCGCGCGATAACAGTCCTGATCGCGCTCGCCGCCCTGATCGGTGTTGGTTCGTTCCTGTTTCACACATTTGCCAATTCCTGGTCCGAACTTGCCGATGTGATTCCGATTTGGAGTTTCGTCGCCCTCTACATCTTCGTCGCCATTCACAAAATCGGAGGCGTGGCCCCCGGTCGTTTGGTCAAAATCGCGCTTGTCGTCGCGGCGACCCTAACTGTGGTCTTTCTGGCCACCACCGGCGATACCCCCGACAGCCTCGCCCAAGACGCGATACCTACCCCTGATCTGCTCAATGGATCAGGGCAATATGCACCGGCTTTGATCGCTCTTTTTGTTTTCGCCTTTATCAGTGCGCGCCGACATCACCCAATG
>JAUZRV010000298.1 GCA_030950105.1 Rhodobacterales bacterium
GCTGGATTTTCTGCTGGAGGTGAATGATCTTGTTCAACACCAAAATCATACGACATTTCAACAGCTTGATCTACGCCCGCCAAACGATTTACGCCGCTTCATGAATAATTCGGGCTAGCGGCTTCTGCGGCCAAACCATCGGCACCTTCTTGCCCGCCAAGCAGCCCTTTGAGAAAATCCATGCCCTGTGCCTGGCCTTCGGGCGCAACGGCCGCGGCGGCGTCATCAAACATTGCCGCCTGACCTTCGCCCTTGAGCGACCCCAAAAGCGAGGCAAGCCCGCCTGATTCCGCCTGTTGTTTCGCCGCCGACCCGATTGCAGGGGCCAACATCGCGGTCAATTCTTCGGCTTTACCGGGGGCGATGCCAAATTGGCTGGCAAGTTGTCCAAGACCCTGACCGCCTTGGGCCTGTTGTAGCAGATTTAAAAGTGACATGATTTTCCCTCGTTAACATTTCCCATTCATCATGGACCAGAACCGGCACATGAGGAAAGGGGAAAAATTGGCCCGATCACTCTGGGGCCACCCTATAAATCCGCCTGAAAATGCCGTGCATTGCGGTTGGCCAATCAACCGCGCCCAAAATCTGCGGGGTCAATGGCACCACTTCCGTTGCGATCTATTTGGGTAAACCAGACCACGGTTCGGGTCATGAATTCGTCATGGCTAACCTGTCCGTCACCGTTCACATCATTAAACGCGAGGGTCATACCTTCACTGTTGCGACCACCAGATTTACCGCCAGATTTACCGCCACCTTGACCGCCGCCCTGATTGCCCTGACCGGCATTATTCGCCTGATCATTGGCGCGGGCTTCGTCAAACTGCACGTAATCATCCGCCGACAAAAACCCGTCATGATTCTGATCAAAAGCCGCAAAAACATCTTCGCGCCGTTCGGTCACCTCGGCAAGCGAGACAATGCCGTCTTCGTTCTGATCCCAGTTTTCAATAAAATGCGAGCCTCTCTTGCCCTGCTGTGCAACAGCAAGAGAGGCGGTAAGAACAAGGGCAACGGTGGCTAAAACAACGGGTTTCATCTGACATCCTATACATTCCAAATTAAAGATATGTATTCTACGCGGGACATCATCCTTTCCGTCGCGAAAACCGGAAAAAGATCAAACTATTTTCCGGCGCTCAATTCGTCATAACATTCCAATGCTTTTCCGGCATACATCATCGACGGCCCGCCGCCCATTTGTATGGTCATCGCCAAGACATCACCGACTTCTTCACGGGTTGCTCCGACCCGGATCAATGCCTCGACATGCAAAGCGATGCACGCCTCGCAATGGGTCGCGACCGCAATTCCAAGGGCCACAAATTCTTTGGTTTTAAACTCCAGAACCCCGCCTTCTTTCACGGCTTTCCCAAGCGCGCCAAACGCCTTGGTGGTGTCGGGGATGGTTTTGTTCAATGCGCGTAACTGATTGCGGGTATCGCCAAGTTTGGTAGCCCAAGTCATAATGTGATTCTTTCGTTCATGTTTGTTTGAACGTGAAAAACCATGCCACCGATATGCCCGCCTTGATCGAGATCAGGCCCCGCGCCGCGCAACAAAAGAAAGATTATTCGCCGGCATTTCATTGACCTCGACCAAATCAAGCCACGCCTCTTGCAGGGCGTCAATAACGTCAAAATCGTCCTTATAGCCAAGTTCGGCGTCCTGCGCCTGCAACGAGTGATGAAACCTTTCGTCGCCGTCGCTGGTCAATTCACCGGCGCGCATAAACGGACCATACAGGATCAACACCCCACCGGGGGCAAGGGCCGCCGCCGCCTCTTTGATCAATATCTGTGCCTCATTCCACGACACCAGATGCAGCAGGTTCACCACCAAAATCACATCTTGCCCGTCATGCGCCGCCGCCCATCCGGCAGTTGTGGCATCAAGATCAATCGCTGGTCGCAAATTGGCCAAACCGGCCTCGGCACCGTGGGCATCAATGCTTATCCGTCGCGCCGGGTCAATATCGCTGGGCTGCCAAATCAACCCGGGCAGGCGGGTCGCGATATGCACGCTATGTTCGCCGGTGCCGCTGGCGATTTCAAGAACCCGCCCTGTCGCCGGTGCATGCAGAGCCACCAATTCGCCAATCACATTGGCATTGCGCGCGGCCGACGGCGCATACATCCGTCCATCCCCCCCCGCATTGGCAAGGCTGGCACTATCTGGCAAATCAAGACGTCGGGGCATGGCGCGGGTTCCTTAAACTGGGTTTGGTGCAATGTTACCCGCCCTGATACGCGCCGACCATCGAAAAACTGCCCACACAGGTCACATCGGTGCCACCGGCCTTGATATTGATATCAAGCGTGCCGTCGACATCAATTTGCACCGGTGATGTTGCCTTGAAATCATAGGTGATCAAAACAGTGCCGGGCACCTGTGGCATCTGGTCCGCCTTGGCGGTCCAATGCAGCGGATCAATCCGGGTCATCTCGAACGTCATCGGAAACCGCGCAAGAATATCTTCGGGACCGTTAAATCCCCAATGAATACCGATTGTTGTGCTCAACCCTTTGGTTGGGTCCATCCCGTCTGGACACCCCGATAGATCTACCCGCGTGGGTTTGAATACCCAATTTCCCTTTTCGGGAAACCGTTGCCGATAATAGGTATCATAACAATAGGTGGTCGGCATATAATCATCGCGATCGGTGGACCAATTGAAATATTGTGGCCCGCCAAGATCATCGGGTTCCGACCGCATAAGATACGCGCCCTCGGGAACCGGCATAAGATAGGGCGCCATTGCCTCAAGCTCGGCCACGGTAATATACGATTCCTGCATGACAAATTTGGTGCCCTCGCAATGTGCCTGATCCACTAACCCGAATTATTCATGAAGCGGCGTAAATCGTTTGGCGGGCGTAGATCAAGCTGTTGAAATGTCGTATGATTTTGGTGTTGAACAAGATCATTCACCTCCAGCAGAAAATCCAGCCCGCCATGAACGACGATACACT
>JAUZRV010000299.1 GCA_030950105.1 Rhodobacterales bacterium
TGGGAGAAATCAATCGAGAGTTCAAAGGCATGGATACTCATCGCCCACATTCGAACTCTCACAAGGAGGATCGCAAAGCACTGACATCAATCATAAAGTATTGAATCAGCCTCTAAGTGGATGCGGCGATCCGTTGGCCAACACCCCAAAATTGTCCGAGGTGGAATTGGCAACCGAAACGCCGGTTATGGACGTTTTGAGCGTCCCCGAAGAAAGCGTCGAAACAGGCGGTTTTTTTCAGCGGCTTATGCGCAAGCGCACACTTGAAACAGTCGCGTCACAAGAGTTGCCCGAGGTTGAACCAACAGAAACCGCAGCCGCCCAAGCAGACAATAGCCCCGCGATAGCAGATGCAGATGCATCGCCCGTCGTCGTGCTTGCGCAAAAAACCAAACGCCGGTTCTGGCCATTTTTGCGAAAACCTGCTCCAGATCAGGATGTTACCGTGGATGTCGCCATCGAGACGCAAGAGGTATCCGAAGAAATTGTGCAGACGGATGGCGAATCTGCCGCACCTTCTGTTGGAATTGCCACAAGTGATCCAGAGCCAGCAGGCGAATTGGTCGAGCCGGAAAAACGAAACCGGTTGTTCGGGTTTTTGCGTGCAAAACCCGTGCCACAGGCAGAGCAAGAGGTCGAGCTTGCGTCACTTGGCCCGGTTCCAAATACGCCCGTTGCGGTGCAACCCGCGCCAGAGCAAATCGAGACCGCAACACCCACCCCGCGTCGCGGGCTATTTGGTCGTTTGTTGAAAAGCGGTGAAAATGCCAAGCTTACCGGACCGGATGCGCGTGAAGTGCCGCTTGGCGCTGCCTTGCCCTACGGAGAGGTTGGCCGCGTGTGCGGGGCAAAAAAAGCACAATTAGGAAGTGAAGTAGCGAAATACCCCGAGCGCAAACCGCAGTATCGCCTATATGATAGCGATCGGGGAAATATCGCAAGCCACGTGTTTTATGTGACCGGCTTCCCCGATGGTTGTGCGCGCATTTTTTCGGCAGCATTGGCGTTGTTCGGTAGTCCCGTCATGCACGAAAGATTGCGCTATGGTCTTCCCGATGAAATTCAGCCCTATAGCGCCACCGATCGGGCATATGAGCAGGTGAAATCACGAATTTGCAAAGTGAGCCGCAAGAAGCCCTGTGGTGAAAAAATCGGATTGCTTGAGGAAAATACTGTGTTTTTAAGCACCTACGAGAATTTCCAAGACAACGCGCGCTGGTCAAATATGTTGTTGCATCAGGGGCAGGTGATGGCCGTTGCTCTGGTTGATGGGTGACGTTTTAACGGCCTACCAATGCGGCGGGCGCTCGTCGCCGAGGGCGACATGGCCGGGATCGGCAGCTTCGCGTTCGGCCTCTCGCTTCATCAGGGCGTTAACGCGATGATTTAGCAGGGAAATCTCGGTATCCTGCCGCGCGACAACATCGCTCAACTCCTCAACTGTGTGCATTAGATGAGCGAGCTTTTCTTCCAGAATTTGCATGGTGCATCCCCTTTTGTTGGTTGCATAGCTTGACCACCACCTAAGAGGCTGATCGGAAACTAATTGAGTGATTTCAATAAGCTGTGTTTCAATCGGATTGACAAGATTCGAAGGAGATCACGATGGCTTGGACTGAAATCACCCGCCGCAAATATGACCGAGATTTTGGTCGCTATGCAA
>JAUZRV010000003.1 GCA_030950105.1 Rhodobacterales bacterium
GAAAAAACTCGCGCTTGGTCCGCTTCTTCTTGTAGGCCTGCTCAAGTGACGAAAAACTCTGCTGTTTCAATGCCAATTCTCCCGTAAGTGCTGCCAGAATTATAGCACGGAAATCAGGGCTTTGTTCAGAGATTCCTTAGATAGAAACCGCGCGCGTGCGAATAGGGCCGATCGGCAACGCGGCGAATTTCGTAACTTGCCCCAAAACCGAATTGCCGACCGTGATCTTTCTGCCATAAAACCCCCGCTTCCCCGCGCACCGTATAGTCGCGAAAAGCGCGGGTTTCGCTCACCTTGAAATCCCCCGAAATCATCATCCGCCCGCGCAGATCCCTGCCCAGTTTTGGCAAATAGGTCAGGCTGCCCCCAAGGCCAAGAACCGCGCCCGCTTCGGGGGGTGTCGGCACAAAATCCAGCCCCCCGATGGTGATGGCCCGTTGGCTCGTGCGCAGACCGATATTGCTTTGTGGCACCATGTTTAAAAAATAACCGGCAACCCAGTTTTTGCGATCACGGATGCGGGCAAGAATGGTTTCGGTAGCCGATTTTTCGGAATTGGTAAGCGCGGCACTTCGGGCCAAAACCAGATGATAACCGGCGCGTTCATCATCGCCGGTTTGAAACAGCGCATAGGCAAGTTCAAGCCGGAAAACCGCGCGGTTCGGGGCCAAAGTGACCAATTTTTCGAGGAAGGGCAGCGCCGCACGTGGCGCACCTGCCAACATATGCTTTTTCGCAGCCTCCCAGAGTGCGCGTTGTTTTTGCGGTATCTCTGATGCTTGGCCAACGGGTTGGCCCTGTCCCGGCGTGGCGTGAAAAACCCCGGTAATACCCAGAAAACCCACCAACCACAGGCGCAATAATAAAATGTGGGGCAGGCCACTCACCTCCTGCCCCTGAAATTACTTGTTCTAATTGGTAACCCAATTGGCAAATCGCACTCCACAAATACGTCGTGGCAATATCGTAAACCGGTCAAATCAATCGAGATAAAAGGTGCCGGCCGCGATGACATTCGGTTCACCCGCCGTTTGAATAATGGCACTAGAGGCCCCGAAGGCACCCGACCCGTTGATGCCGATAAAGGTTCCGATAAGACCAAGTTCAACATTCGACGTTGTGCCGGATCCCACATCGGTAAGGTCGCCGTTCAACCCGGCAACGAGGCCGGTTGTGGTAATCGCCCCGACAATCGGAAGAACAGTGGTTTGTGCGCTCACCGCGTTCACGCCGGATGACGCCGCCGTGGTCAACGTGCCCGTGGCCGATGTTGCAACCCCGTCAAGTTCTCCGGTGAAATTGGTGGCCGAACCGGATATCGGGTTATTGGTTGCGTCAAAATCAACCGTCAGATCAAGATCACCCTCCATGAACCCCCTATTTTGTCCGGCGTTGTTGGGATCGGGCAGGTTAATATGCGCGCGGCCCGAATAACGCGCGGTGCCGGTTATCGGGGTCTGGGTTGTAATTTGGCCCTGCGCCGTTGCATAGGGAATCTCTGAACAAAGCCCTGATTTCCGCGCTATAATTCTGGCAGCACTTACGGGAGAATTGGCATTGAAACAGCAGAGTTTTTCGTCACTTGAGCAGGCCTACAAGAAGAAGCGGACCAAGCGCGAGTTTTTACTTGGCGAGATGGATT
>JAUZRV010000030.1 GCA_030950105.1 Rhodobacterales bacterium
AAGAAAAAACTCGCGCTTGGTCCGCTTCTTCTTGTAGGCCTGCTCAAGTGACGAAAAACTCTGCTGTTTCAATGCCAATTCTCCCGTAAGTGCTGCCAGAATTATAGCGCGGAAATCAGGGCTTTGTTCAGAGATTCCTTAGGGGCGGATCGGAGTTTATTCCTGTGAAGCACCTATATATGGTAGGAAGCGAGTCGGGTGGTTTGAAAAGGAAATGGAATATGTCGCTTACGGACGAACAACAGAGCGAGATTGACGCCCTGCGTGCCAACCCAAAGATGACCCTGCGCGCGGTGAGCGACGGCATGGAAGCGCATCTTTACAAGGCTATTGCGGTGCTGGATCACGGGTTTATCCGGGTGGTGGATTATATGGGCGATGATGCGTCGATCTGTCAGGCGGCGCGGGTGTCCTATGGCAAGGGCACCAAATCGGTGCAAAATGATGCCGGGTTGATCCGCTATCTGATGCGCCATTGGCACAGCACGCCGTTCGAGATGTGCGAAATCAAGCTGCATGTGAAATTGCCGGTGTTTGTGGCGCGCCAGTGGATTCGCCATCGCACCGCCAATGTGAACGAATATTCGGCGCGCTATTCGATATTGGATCGCGAATTTTACATTCCGGCACCGGATCAATTGGCGGCGCAATCGGTAATCAACAATCAGGGGCGCGGCGAAGCATTGCAAGGCGAAGAAGCGGCGCGGGTTCTGGAGATTTTGAAAACCGATTCAAACCGCGCCTATGATAATTACGAAGCGATGATTTCGGAGGACGGGCAAGCCGGATTGGCGCGCGAATTGGCGCGTATGAACCTGCCTGCGAATATCTATACGCAGTGGTATTGGAAGGTCGACTTGCATAATCTGTTTCATTTCTTGCGGCTTAGGGCGGATGCCCATGCGCAATATGAAATCCGGGTCTATGCGGATGCGATTTGCAAGGTGGTCGCCGATTGGGTGCCAGCGGCCTACGGCGCGTTTGAGGATTATCGGCTTGGCGGTGCGACGCTATCGGGAAAGGCGCTGGAGTGTATGCGCCGGATGATCAAGGGCGAGGCGGTAACGCAGGAAAATTCGGGCATGTCCAAAGGCGAATGGCGCGAATTTCAGGGATTGTTGGAATAACCGTTATAAATCGCTGTTTTGGCGGGCTGCATTTTGGCGCAGGCGGGTGACCAATTGATGGTTTTCGGCCTCCCATGCCTTGAATTTGGCGTAGGCACGGCGGTTTTGTCGGGCGCGTTCGGGCGAGCCGAGCGGAGCCAGCGGGGAATCGGCGGCGAACTGGACCTTGAGCACCTCGTAATTTGACATGCAGGCCGCGACTTCGGCGGAATCAAGGCCGCGCAGGGCCGCAGTGCTATCGCAAAGATAGTAGAGGGCAAGCATGGCGAGTAGGTCAGGCATCGGGCGTTCCTTTTCTAACGCATAAAGGCACCGGGATAATGGGCCGTAAGTATCGCAATTTTGATCACGATTTATTCAATATTTGCTTACGACAGCGTGCGGCGGGGTGATCATGATGCAGAGGTGTCGACAATGGTCACAAATTGATCGCGAAACGTGTTGTTTCTACAGGGCGATTTACTGAAGGTTAGAAAGTTGTTGCAAATCATACGGGTATATGAATCTTTGTTCTGAACGTCAGGCCCGGAGGTTATTATCTTGATTTCAGTTCGATCAGTTTTACGTCAGGTTCCTGATCCGCGCGGCAG
>JAUZRV010000300.1 GCA_030950105.1 Rhodobacterales bacterium
GCCGAAAGCCATGTTGTTCAGAGTTTCCCTAGTTTGAGGCCTCTGATTGTTGATCATTGCGCGACTTGGGGCGCAGATCGGGAATAGGCAATGTGCAGTAGCTCTGGGTGCGGGTCCAGCCGGCAATATCGCGGCGTTTGGCACGGTATTGCATCGGTCCCCAATCGGCGGCGACACCGCGCCATTTCCGGTCGCGCGCCGCGATAACACCATCGCGCACCACGGTATGGGCCATAATGCGGATGGCACAAGAAAGATTGGCCGCCCCGTCTTTGAGGGCGGAACCACTGCGCGCATTGCAGCCGTATCCGCGTGCCGTCGACGGGAGAATCTGAAGCAGGCCATACCAGCGACCGCCGCCCCCGACGGCACGTGGTTTATAGGTGCTTTCGTGTTTTGCCAAAGCCGACAGGAAGCCGACCCAAAAGGAAATGCGGCCCTCGTCACCGGCGCCCGGGTAGGCGGGGCACCAATCGGCAATATCGCGCGGCACCATATCGACAAGGGGGCGACCATGATCAAGCAGCGCCGCAATTGCGCCACGTGTCCAGATCTCGGATTGGGGAATATGTGCCCATCGTGTGGCGGGCAGCGGCATGGTTAACGCCTTGTTCATCGCCTCGGGGCGCGGGCGGGGTTTGATCAACGGATTGGGTTCGGCACCGGTTTTGGCACCGGTTTTGGCATCGGACGCGGCATCAGACGCCGCAGTGGCATCGGTGGCAAAAATTGCGATTGGGACCCATAAAATAAGAATAAAAATACGAAACATGCGGGCATTATCGGCGTTTTCGTGCTGATTGGCAATGTATTGGTCCCGCATTGGTCCTGCATTGAGGCCGAAATGGTCAACGGCGCGAAAGGCGGGTGCGGTTAAGGGGGTGTTAACAGATGGGGCAACTCTTGGGCCAAGATACCCTGTAATCTCCCTGCTGGTGCCATTTTTATGCCGCGAATTAAGAAGATGTTAAGCGTAATTCGCACTTTCGGAGGCATTAATGCCGATACTTAACAAATTTACGTCTCGCTATAAGGCCATCACCCATGTTTTGGGGCAAAAACGCGGCAGGATGCGCCCTGGTGTCGGCGCTGTAGTGAAAAAGATGATGGACCGAACCACAGCAAAGACGGGCGGGGTTGCCGATATGGCAGATATTCCGTGCCTTGATCTTGCCTGTCTTGAACGCCAGTTGATTTTGCCATGCAATACCGAAACGTCGGAGGAAAAGATTCGCGCCAAACATCAGGATCTCGGGCAATATCTGGTGCGTCAGGATCGTTGGCAGGAATTGTCGCGGCTGATCCGGCAGGCCGATCATGGCCGTGCAATGACACCGGGCGGTATGGCCTATGCGGAATTGCTGGCTTATGGCGCGCGGGCCGATGTGGTGCAGGCGGTGGAAGACGCGATTTTTGATGGCGCAACGCCGGATTTATCGGGAATCGAAGCGTTTGAGGCAATCCTGACGGAGGCACCGGAAGATCCGGCAATTGCGGTGATTGTTGCCCATGCGCATATGGATATTGGCTGGGCGTGGCGCGGGGATGGCCACGATGATGCCATCAAACCGCGGCATCTGGCGCTGTTTCAGGCGCATTTTTCCCGTGCCCAAACGATTCTCGACCAATTTTGCGGTGTTGAACTAGATGCGCCATCCATTGCCGCCGCGCGGGTGGCATTATTGGCCGCGTCCGAGCGCCCCCAGGACAATGTCGCCGATGATTACGAGGATCTGATAGATCTTGATCCGGCCAACCCGCGGGTTATGCGGGCGATGGGCAATCATTTGTTACCGCGCTGGTTTGGCAGTTATGACCAACTTGAACTTGAGGCGCGGCGCACGGCATCGCGGACTTTGGATATATGGGGCGCGGGCGGATATACGTGGTGCTATATGGATGCGCTGGCGGTGGATTCGCGGGCAATCGAGCAGCTTGATGTCGGGTTTTTTGTCGAAGGGTTGCGCGATATTCTTGAACGGCGCCCGGATCAACATATGGCAAACCAGATCGCGGCCTATTGCGCGATTACCATGGCAAGTGAGCGGGTCGAAGGCCCGGACGAGACCGCGCGCGCCAAAATATACGATTGTTTTGATTGGGTTTTGTCCAACCATTTGCGCGAGTTGCACCCTTTGATATGGGCGCAGGCCGCCCACGGGCCGGATATTGTTGCGGCCCTTAAAAACAGCAAATCCCCGCGTGAGGCGCTATGGCGCCATGGCCATAAAACCGCGCGGCAGATCATTGCACGGCATTTCCACGAGGATTTGACCCAAGGGGCGACGATCACGTTTTCGCGCCACGGATTGCGATTGTATCCGGCGATGTAAAAGGGGGCGCGCCGATCCTTGCGACACCTTGCGACCCCCTGCGGCACTTTGCGATGGCGGCAGGATTTAGCCGATAAGATTTTACGATGTGTTTTGACCCTTGCGACGCGGGCGCGTATAGAGAGGCAACAGGTCAAAGGGGGCGCGTGTGCTCAGATTTATTTTATCCTTTTTCGGCGGTATTTTTACCCTCGTAACACTCGGTATGGCGGCGGTGGCGATTTCGATTGGTGCGGTGTTTTTCATCTATGGCAAGGATTTGCCAAGCCATGAGGCGCTGGCCCAATATACCCCCCCCACGATCAGCCGGATTTATTCCGCCGGGGGCCGGATTATGGATGAATTTGCGCAGGAACGGCGGCTTTTTGCGCCTGCGGGCGATATTCCCGATCTGATCAAAAACGCGTTTATTTCGGCGGAAGACAAGAATTTCTACAATCACAAGGGGTATGATTTACGCCAAATCGCGGCGGCGGCGATTGTGGCGGTGCAATCGCGCGGAACCAATGTGCGCGGGGCGTCGACGATTACCCAACAGGTGATGAAGAATTTTCTGCTGTCGGGCGACCGGCGCGCAGAACGCAAGATCAAAGAGATTATCCTTGCCTCGCGCCTTGAGGAAACCCTGTCCAAGGACCGGATACTCGAACTCTATCTGAACGAAATTTTTCTTGGGCAAAATTCATACGGGGTGTCGGCGGCGGCGCAAACCTATTTCAACAAATCACTGGATGAACTGGCCCCGCACGAGGCGGCCTTTTTGGCGTCTCTGCCCAAAGCCCCCGGGAAATTTCACCCCGTGCGTGGCAAGGAACGGTTGACCGAGCGGCGCGATTATGTGCTGCGCGAGATGATGCAAAACGGATATATCAGTGACGCGGTTTACGAGGTCGAGGTCGCCAAGCCGTTGTTATCGGTGCAAAATGGCGATTTCGAGAGTTTCCGCAACGCCTTGCCGCCGCGCGACTATTTTACCGATGAAATCCGGCGGCAATTGTCCGGTGATTTTGGCGAAGCGGAATTTTTCTCGGGCGGGTTGACGGTGCGGGCCACGGTTGATCCGGAAATGCAGGTCGAGGCGACGGATGCGCTTCGTCGTGGGCTTGAAAAATATGACCGCAAGCAAGGGGTGTGGCGCGGAACGGGTAAAACCGTTGATGTGGCCCTGTTGGGGGATGTCGAAAGCTGGCGGGCGGCGCTGGCGGATATTCGGGTGGCGCGTGATGTCACGCTTGACGGGCCGTGGCATGTGGCGGTTGTTCTTGAAGTCGGGGCCAAGGATGCGCGGATTGGCATAGAGGATGTCGAGGACGATGCCGATGGGCACTGGATCCCTGCCAAGGACGTGAACTGGGCGCGCAAGCTTCTTGAAAATGGGAAATTTGGCCGCAAGGCGCGGGTTGCCGGTGATCTTTTGTCCGTTGGCGACGTGATCCATGTGCGCGCCATGACCGCCGATAGTGACGGCGCGTTTATCCGTTGGACCCTGCGCCAGATACCGGAATTGCAGGGCGGTTTCATGGCGATGGATGTGAACACCGGCCGGGTGATTGCCATGCAGGGCGGGTTTTCCTATCAAAACTCGGTATTTAACCGCGCGACACAGGCCAACCGGCAACCGGGATCGTCGTTCAAGCCGTTTGTCTATGCCTCGGCGCTTGATAGCGGGTATAGTCCGGCAACGATTGTGGTCGATGCCCCGATCGAAGTGAACACACCGCAAGGGGTATGGCGGCCTAAAAACTCGAGCAATAAATTCTATGGCCCGACGCCGCTACGCACCGGAATTGAACAATCGCGGAACCTTATGACCGTGCGTCTGGCGCAAGAGGTCGGCATGGATGTGATCGCCGATTATGCGCAACGGTTCGGGGTGTATAACAATATGGGGCAGTTTCTGGCCAATGCTCTGGGGTCGGAAGAAACCACATTGTTCAAAATAGTGGCGGCCTATGCGATGTTTGCCAATGGTGGCGAGCGGGTAGAGCCGACATTGGTGGACCGTGTGCAGGATAGATATGGCAAGACCATCTATCGCCATGACCATCGCAATTGCACCGATTGTTCGACGCCCAATATCATTGAAAACAGCAGCCCGACCATTGTGACCAACCGTGAACGGGTGATGGATGCAATCACCGCCTATCAATTGACCTCGATGATGCGCGGAGTGGTCGACCGTGGCACCGCGTCGCGGTATGTGAACCTTGGCGTGCCGACAGCGGGTAAAACCGGCACCACCAACGGGTCGCGCGATGTGTGGTTTGTCGGCTTTACCAATACCATCGTTGCCGGTTGTTATATGGGGTTTGATCAGCCGCGGCCAATGGGGCGCGGCGCCTATGGCGGAACAATGTGCGGGCCGGTGTTCCAACAATTTATGAAAGTCGCGACCAAGAAATTCGGGGCAGGCGATTTTACCCTGCCGCCCGGTGGCCGGTTTATCAATATTGACCGGTTTTCCGGTGCGCGGCTTTCGGATGATGCGCGCGGGGATTATGTGGTGGCGGAATATTTCCGCGATGGCGAAGAACCGATTTTCGGGATTACCTTTGACGGTGGTTTTATCATGGGGTCCAATCTGCCGCTGTTTGACAATGTAGAAGCCGGCGCACGTCAGGTGACAACATCGGACGGGCAAACCACAACCGTGGGACCAAAGGCGACGTTTGGAACGTTGAGTTCGGGTGGCTTGTATTAGGGGCGTCGCTTGATCTTGCGGCGCGTGGCGCAACCCTCTACACCCGTTTTCAAGCAAAACTGACAGGATATTCCATGCGCGCCGAGATCCAGAATACCGTGACCGAAATCGAAAAATCGCTGGCGTTGTTGCGTCAACGCATGGATTACGAAACCGCGCCGCACCGGTTGGAAGAATTCAACGCCCGTGTCGAAGACCCCAACCTGTGGGATGATGCCGACGCCGCGCAAAAATTGATGCAGGAACGGCAGATGCTGGTCGACGCGATGGAGACCTATCATTCGATCCAGCAGGATATGAACGACAATGTCGAGATGATCGAACTTGGCGAGATGGAAGAAGACGACGAGGTGGTTGGCGAGGCCGAAGCGGCGTTGAAATCGCTCGCCAAAGTGGCGGCCAAGAAGGAACTCGAGGCCCTATTGGACGGCGAGGCCGATAGCAATGACACGTTTCTGGAAATCAATGCGGGTGCCGGTGGCACCGAGAGCTGCGATTGGGCGTCTATGTTGGCGCGGATGTATGTGCGGTGGGCCGAAAAGAAGGGCTATAAGGTTGAGCTTCAGTCGGAAACCTCCGGTGAAGAAGCCGGAATCAAATCGGCGGCTTATAAAATTAGCGGGCTGAATGCCTATGGCTGGTTGAAATCGGAGAGCGGCGTGCATCGCTTGGTGCGGATATCGCCGTTTGACAGTGCCGCCAAACGCCACACATCGTTTTCGTCGATCTGGGTGTATCCGGTGGTCGATGACAATATCGAAATCGAGGTCAATCCGGCGGATATCCGCATTGATACCTATCGGTCGTCGGGCGCGGGCGGGCAGCACGTGAATACCACGGATTCGGCGGTGCGCATTACCCACTTTCCCACCGGAATTGTGACCACCAGTTCGGAAAAATCCCAACACCAGAACCGGGATATCGCAATGAAGGCGTTGAAATCGCGGCTCTATCAGATGGAATTGGACCGGCGCAATCAGGCGATCAACGAAGCCCATGAAAACAAGGGCGATGCCGGATGGGGCAACCAGATCCGCAGCTATGTTTTGCAGCCCTATCAAATGGTTAAGGACCTGCGCACCAACCACGAGACCTCTGATACCAAGGGGGTTCTGGATGGCGATCTTGACGGGTTTATGGCGGCGACTTTGGCGATGGATGTGGCCGGAAAATCGCGTGCCGAGGCGCAGGGCGACGAATAACGCGGCTTTACCTTTCACGGGCGTTTGCTAGGCTCCGGTAAAAAGGGGCTTGCGATGGATTTCACCAAAACCGATGCGATGGAAATTTCGGCGGGTCTTGCCGCCGGAGAGATCACAGCCGAGGCATTGATGCGGGCCACACTGGCGTGCATTGCGGCGGTGAATCCGGTGGTGAACGCGATTGTGGCGCTGCGTGATGCGGATGATTTGATGGCAGAGGCGCGGGCATCGGATGCGGCGCGCAAGGCGGGCAATGTGGCGGGCTGGTTGCATGGTATTCCGATTGCTATCAAGGATTTGGCCAATGTTGCAGGCCTTGAAGCCAGCATGGGATCACCGATATTTGCGGGGCAGATAGCGGAAAAAGACGATATTATGGTGGCACGTCTTCGCGGTGCGGGGGCGATTATTATTGGCAAGACCAACACGCCGGAATTCGGCCTTGGATCACACACGTTTAATCCGGTGCATGGCGCGACGTTGAACCCCTATGATACCACGCGGTCTGCCGGGGGATCGTCGGGGGGCGCGGCGGTGGCGCTGGCGACGGGGATGATCGCGGTGGCCGATGGATCGGACATGATGGGGTCGTTGCGCAATCCGGCGGCGTGGAACAATGTATTCGGGTTTCGCCCGTCGTGGGGCATGGTACCGTCCGAGCCGGCAGGGGATACTTTTTTGCACCAAATGGCGACGGCGGGGCCGATGGCACGCAGCCCGCGCGATATCGCCGCCTTGTTGGAAACCATGTCGGGACCGGACCCAAGGCAACCAAATTCGTTGAAAAAACAGGAACTTGTGGGGGATTTGGACGCGGATATCGCGGGGCGGCGTATTGGCTGGCTTGGTGATTGGGGCGGGGCCTATCCGATGGAAGACGGGATTTTGCAGCTTGGGCAGGCGGCGATGGCGCGGTTCGAGGCGCTGGGGTGCGTGGTTGAAAATGTGCCGGCCCCGTTTGACGCGACAGAGATTTGGCAGGCATGGGTGACATTGCGCCATTGGGCGATTGCGGGATCATCGGCGCCGCTTCTGGCCAACCCCGAGACCGCCAAACTGTTGAAACCAGAGGCGATTTGGGAAATTGAACAGGGTCTTAAACTCTCGGCGATGGACGTGCACAAGGCCAGCGTGATTCGGTCGCGGTGGTTCGCGCGGGCGGCGGAGATGTTTGAGGATTATGATGCATTGGCGTTACCATCGGCGCAGGTTTGGCCGTTTCCGGTGGCATGGCGGTATCCCGAAACGATTAACGGGGTGGCGATGGACACCTATCATCGCTGGATGGAAGTGGTGATTCCGGTGAGTATTCTGGGGCTGCCCTGTTTGAATATTCCGGCCGGGTTCGGGCAAGATGGATTGCCGGGGGGCGTGCAATTGTTCGGGCGGCGCGGCGATGATCAATACGTGCTGCAACTTGGGCAGGCCTATCACCAAGTAACGCAATTTCCGCAAAAACATGCGCTACAGATTCAGGGCGATTTACTGAAGG
>JAUZRV010000301.1 GCA_030950105.1 Rhodobacterales bacterium
TGTCGAGGGCGCCGTGGTGATCGAGGCACTGGAGGCGATCGAAGACGGGACATTGCGATTGCTTGAATACGGGGTGAGTGACGGCGATGCGTTTGCCGTGGGTCTTGCCTGTAGCGGGGTGATCAAAATACTGGTTGAACCGGTGGGCGGGGCGATGCCGGTTGGCGTATTAGAGGCCTTGGTTGACGCGCGTGTAGACCGTAAACCTGTGGCCTATGTGGTTGATCTAGAAGAACAAACTCGCACCTTGACCGCGCATGGATTTGACGACAGGTTTCGTATGGACCGCTCCGGTTTTGAGGGCGATAGCGCGCATTGTCGGGTATGATCCGGTGGTGATTGATCCGCGTGCGGCCTTTGGGTCAAAGGCGCGGTTTCCCGGCGAAAAAATCATCGAGGATTGGCCCGATGAGGCGCTTGAAGCACTTGAACCAGATGCGCGCACCGCGCTGGTTTTGTTGAGCCACGACCCCAAACTTGATGATCCGGCATTGCATATCGCGTTGCGCAGCCCGGTGTTTTATATCGGGGCGCTTGGATCAAAACGCACCCACGCAGGGCGGGTTAAACGATTGCAGGACGCCGGGTTTTCCACGGCAGAAACCGAACGCATCCACGGGCCGATCGGCCTTGATATCGGGGCATCGGGACCGGCGGAAATTGCGGCGTCAATTATCGCAGAAATGACACAGGTATTGCGGCAGGGGAGTTGAGCAGGGGATTAGGCCGGTTTACGGGCGATGAAATCAATCAACGCGGATTGGCCGGAATGACCCGCGCCTTCTTGAATATCGCGGATATATTCGCGACATTCCAGAATCTCCCAACCGGCGAAATCTTCGCGCAGCATGGCATCGGTATACAGGTTTTCAACTTTGCCCGGACCACCGGTGCCAAATTCGATTTGTTGCGGGGTATAGCCGTGCAACATGACCAAACCACCCGGTTTGGTGGCGCGTGCCACACCGTCAAATATCTGCTTGCGCCCCTCTGGGCCAACGAATTGGATGAAAATGGCGACGCCAAGATCATATTCGCCGTCCGGCCAATCATAGGTCAGCACATCGGCCTTGGTGAAATTCACCGTGACGGCGTGTTCCATCGCGAGTTTGCGGGCCTTTGCAATGGCAGAAGGCGCAAATTCAAGGGCGGTTACATCAACACCTTGCGTGGCCATAAAAACCGAATTGCGCCCCTCGCCATCGGCAACCGAAAGCGCATTTTGCCCTTTTTGAAGATACTTGGCATGGGTGCGCAGAAATGTGGCCGGTTCCTTGCCAAATAGATAATCCGGCGTGGAAAATCGTTTCTCCCACATGGGCGCGACCTTTCGGTTTTGGAACTATGGCGTGGAGTTGGCGTGGACGGGGGACAATGCCCCCGATCACCGATTATTTGGGCAGTGGTCCGATCATCATGATCATCTGACGACCTTCCATCTTCGGCATGCTTTCGATTTTGCCGCTATCCTTGATATCAACGGCCACACGTTCAAGAAGTTCACGTCCCAGATTAAGGTGCGCCATTTCACGTCCCCGAAACCGCAGCGTCACTTTGACTTTGTCGCCATTTTCCAGAAATTTGAAAACATTGCGCATTTTGACCTGATAATCATGCACATCGGTGTTGGGCCGGAATTTAACCTCTTTCACCTCGATGATTTTCTGCTTCTTGCGTGCCTCGGATTCGCGTTTCTGCGTCTCGTATTTATATTTGCCAAAATCCATGATTTTGACAACTGGCGGCTTGGCGTTGGGCGAGATTTCAACCAGATCCAAACCCGCCTCATCGGCAAGTTGCATGCCACGCGCCGGGGTAACAACGCCAACGTTATCACCATCAGCGCCAATCAGGCGAATTTCATCAGAAGTAATGCGTTCGTTAACGCGGGGGCCAGTGTCGCGCTGCGGAGGCGCGTTATGAGGTCTGCGGGCTATGGTTTTGATCCTTGAATTGTTCAATAAGTATGCGCAAAGCCTGCGCAAAGTTTGCAAAGCCAAGGTAACGTCGCTTGCGGGGCGTTACAAGCGCCAATATTTCACCAAATGCGCCAATTTGGCGCCGATTTCCTTACTTTTCCCCTTGCGTCTATTGGAAAGGGCTTGCATCCCGTCTTGGTAATCTGTGGCTCGCCGGTTTTTTGGGCGGGTGGGAACTTGTAAGGGAAGAATATCATGAAAAACCTAGTTTGGGTTGTTGTTGCTGCGGTTGTGCTTGGCGGGGGTTATTATTTCCTCTCGGTGAAGCCCGCACAAGAAGCTGCTATGGTCGCAGCGCAAGAAACGGCTGCCGCCGCCAAAGCAGCGGAAGATGCGGCAACAATGGCCGCCGAAGCAGCTGCGAAAGCAGCGGAAGATGCGGCAACAATGGCCGCCGAAGCCGCCGCGAAAGTAGCGGAAGATGCCGCCACAATGGCCGCCGAAGCCGCCGCTAAAGCCGCTGAAGAAGCCGCCGCAGCCGCAGCCGCAGACACCAGCGTGACCGATTTTTTGACAGCAGATGGTTTTAGCATGGATAAAGTTGTCGAAATGATCGACGGATCCGAAATTGGCGCGGTCAAAAAGACCCTGCTGAAAGCCGCGCTTGAAAAAGCCAAAGACAATCCAGAGTTGCTCTCGGGTGCGTTGCAACAAATCAAAGCTGCGATGGGTCTTTAATCCCGAATGAAAAAAGTCTCGCCAGAAACTTGACTCACAGCTTTCTGGCGAGGCGCCTTAGTCAACAAACGCCTTTTCAACAACATATTCCATTGGCTCGGAATTGGCGCCTTCGCGCAGGCCAAACCCCTCCAGAATTTCCATCAAATCCTTGTTCAGTCCGATCGACCCGCAAACCATTGCGCGATCGGTTTCGCGGGTTATTCCGTCAATCCCGAGGTCTTTGAACAATGTGCCATCGCGCAACAGATCGGTCACCCGACCCATCTTTGGGCTGTCTTCCTGCGTGGTGGTTGGATAGTAAACCAGTTTGTCACCGACCATTTCGCCGATCAACGGATCGTCGCGCAGGCTCTCGACCAATTTACGCCCGTATTCAAGGTCTTCAACATGGCGGCAGGTGTGGGTGAGGATTATGGTTTCATAGTCATCATAAGTTTGCGGTTCGCGGATCAGTGACGCAAACGGCGCGATTCCGGTGCCGGTGGCAAAAAACCACAGACGTTTACCGGGCAAAAGCGCGTCATGCACCAAGGTGCCGACGGGTTTGGGGCGCAATATGATCTCGTCGCCGACTTTCATGTGCTGAAGTTTGCTGGTCAGCGGGCCATCGGGCACTTTGATCGAATAAAACTCAAGCTCGTCGTCCCAACTTGGCGAGGCGATGGAATAGGCGCGCAACAACGGTTTGCCATTGTCGCCCATCAACCCGATCATCACAAATTCACCGGACCGGAACCGGAACGACGCCGGTCGGGTGACGCGGAACGAAAACAAACGGTCGGTCCAATGGGTCACTTCGGTGACGGTTTGGGAATTGGGCAGGGTTTTTACTTTGGGTGTCGGGGCCACCGGTGTATCAGGCGTATCGGTCATTGTCTGTGTCATCACTTTATCAAAGGGCATTTGATACGTCCTCTATCGGTTATTTCGGGTGACTTAAAGACTATGACGCGCAACGCAGGCGCGACTGATAGTCGTAGGCCTGCCAATTGGCGCGAAATTGCCATTGCGGCCAAGGTTGGCGGACGGCGCGGGCGTCGCTTATTTCAACGTCGTCAAATCCGGCGCGCCGGGCCATGGCATATTGATCGGCAAGGATCGGGCCGACGGCGCGCAGATGTCCGGCAAAACCGAGAAGCCGCAATTGACGCGCAATGGTAAAACCGCGCCCGTCGGTAAAAGAGGAGAATGTGATGCGGATCCTTTGAGGGGTGTCCACGCGTGCAATTATCGCAGCGAGAATATCGCGCTCCATCAATTCTTGGCTCTCGGTCTTGAGATCGAGGGTTTCATGATCCGGTTGAATTTGGGCAAACCGGAATCCGGTGTCGGTGACGATGATGCTCATGCGCTGGCCTTTTCGCGGTTTTGCGGGGTTTGGGAGGGGGCAAAGGGGGCAGGGGATGGCAGGTGAATCCCACATTCGGTTTTGGCGTGATTGCGCCAACGTCCCGCACGGGGATCTTCGCCTGCTGATATGGGCGAGGTGCACGGCGCGCAGCCAATCGAGGCATATCCTTTGGCGATCAGCGGGTGTTTGGGCAGGCGGTTTTCCTCTATATACGTGGCGATTTCCTGTTGCCCCCAATGGGCCAGCGGGTTGATTTTCAACCGCAGGTTATCAACCTCGAAATGTTCGATCAAGGTTCGGTGGCCGCCCTGAAACCGTTTGCGGCCACTGATCCAGTTTCCGAAACCTTGAAGGGCATGTTCGAGTGGCGCGGATTTGCGTAAATCACAGTATTTGTCAGGGTCGAATTGATGCAGGTCGTTCAACGGGTCGTGCATAGCGATCATGGCGTTGCGCGGTGTCACAATCCGGATGTTTTCAAGGCCGAGGGACGCGCAGAGTGCCGTTTGGTAATTGCGCGTTTCGCGGAACAGCATTTGGGTGTCAATGAACAGGATCGGCAGGGTGCGATCAACCATCGACACCATATGAAGCAGCACCACAGATTGCGCGCCAAAGCTTGATACCAGCGCGGTTTTATTTGGGGCGGTGTCGCGCAATATCCCTTCGAGAATCGCAATGGCAGCGTTGCCGCGATATTGCGCGTTCAATGTTTTAGCCATTAAATTCAAATCATTATGCGGCATTTGTTTGCTCCTCTTGCGCATAAAGTGCGGTTTTGAACGGTGCAATGTCAAGGCGGCGGTAGGTTTCAAGGAAGGTTTCTTCCCTTTCAACGCGCAGCGCCAGATAGGCAAAAATCAGGCGCTCAATCGCTGGCAGAATGTCATCGGCGGAAAAGCCGCGCCCCGCACGGGTGCCGATTGTGGCGGTTTCCGTGGCGTCGCCGCCAAGGGTGATCTGGTAGCTTTCCACGCCCGCGCGCTCCAATCCGAGAATACCGATTGCCCCGAGATGGTGATGACCGCAGGCATTGATGCAGCCGGATATTTTAAGCGGTAGCGGGCCGATATCATGTTCGATTTCGAGGGTGTCAAATCGGGTTGCGATCGCCTGTGCGACAGGGATCGAACGGGCGGTGGCAAGGGCGCAATAATCCATACCGGGGCAGGCGATAATATCGCTGACCAGCCCGATATTGGCGGTGGCAAGGCCGGCGCGCAAAAGCGCGGCGTGCAGCGCGGGCAGGGTAGATTTATGCACATGCGGCAGGATGATATTCTGGGCCGGACTGATGCGGATTTCGCCATCGCTATAGGCCTCGGCGAGGTCGGCAATCAGCCGCATTTTGGCGCTGCTGGCATCCCCGGGGGTGGCGCCGTGGGCCTTTAGGGAAATGGTGACAATGGCATAGCCGTCGGCACGGTGTGCGGATAGATTGGTGTCGCTCCACGCGCGAAACACCGGATCATGGGTGCGCGCCTCGGTATAAAGAGTGACAGGGGCTTGCACGAAATCGGGCGGTGCAAAGGCGGTTTTGATAGTGGTCAATATTTGTTGGTCTACATCTTCAAAGGTCGGGTGCAGGTCGATAAAGCGGGCCTCGACGCGGGCACGAAAATCGTCAATTCCGTTTTCTTGCAGGGTGATCTTGATCCGTGCCTTGTATTTATTATCACGTCTTCCCAACAGGTTATAGGTGCTGATAATGGCTTCTATATAGGGGAGGAGATCCGCTTCGGGCAGAAAATCCCGCAGGGTTTTGCCGATGACCGGCGTGCGACCAAGCCCCCCGCCAACGATCACCTCAAATCCGGCTTGGCCGTTTTTGGTGATCATGCGCAACCCGATATCATGGGCGCGGGTGACCGCGCGATCATTGGGTGATCCGGTCACGGCGAATTTGAATTTACGCGGCAGGAACTGAAATTCCGGGTGGTCGGTGGACCATTGGCGGATTAATTCGGCGATCGGGCGCGGATCGGCGATTTCGTCGGCGGCGGCCCCGGCGAACGGGTCGGCGGTGACGTTGCGGATGGTGTTTCCCGAGGTCTGGATCGCGTGCATTTCAACCCGCGCCAGAGCGTCAAGAATATCGGCCACATCCGACAGTTTTGGCCAGTTAAACTGGATATTCTGGCGGGTGGTGAAATGCCCGTAGCCCTTGTCATACTTGTCGGCAATATCGGCAAGAGCGCGCATTTGTGCAGCGTTTAGAGTGCCATAGGGGATGGCGACACGCAGCATATAGGCGTGAAGTTGCAGATATAGCCCGTTCATCAGGCGCAGGGGTTTGAATTCGTCCTCGGTCAAAGATCCATCAATCCGGCGCGCGATCTGGGCGCGAAATTGCGCGTTGCGATTGGCCACAAAGGCGGCATCGAAATCGGTGTACTTATACATGTCGGGATTCCTGTTTTCCGTGTGGGTAATTCGAGGGGCCGGTGGCGCGGAAATATTCGCGAAAAAGTGTGGTAACGGGACCATCTGGCGTGGTTTTGATCGGCGCGAGATAGGCCCCGATGACTTTCTCCGGCTGGCTTTGGGCATCCAAAAGACGGATCTGGGCGTGGGCTTCGTCGGTGATAATCTCGGCATGGGCAAGGGTTTCGCTCCATTGATCGTCACGGGTTTGATAGACGACATCGCCGTTGATCAAAGCATTGGCGGTGATGACATTTGGCGGATATGGAGGGGGCATTTTGCAGATCCTTGTTGAAATTCTCCGTGGCTCAATATAGGAAATAGTTCTGTATGATGGCTAGTATGGCGGATAGATAAGAATTATATTCGCAAATATCCACAATCGGGCGATCATATTCTATATAGAGAGGTGGCGGAAAATGACTGTTCGCTTGGACAAGACGGATCGGAATATCCTTTCGGAGCTGCAACGGGACGCGGCACAATCACTGGATGAAATTGCCCGCAAAGTCGGCAGCTCCAAGACCCCGGTGTGGAACCGGATTCGCAAATTGCGCGAGGCGGGGGTGATCGGGCAGCAGACGGTTGTTCTTGATGCCGAAGCGTTGGGGTTCGAGGCGTGCTTCTTCGTTTTGATCCGCACGTCGGAACACGGGGCCAAGTGGCAGGCGGCGTTTCTCAAGGCATTACAAGACCGCCCAGAGGTGCAAGAGGCGCACCGTCTGGCGGGGGATATTGATTATATCCTCAAGGTGCGGGTGCAAAATGCGCGGGCCTATGATGTGTTTTACCAGTCCTTGATTGCCGAAGTGCGGGTGCATAATGTGACCGCACTTTTGTCGATGGAAGAAATCAAATCGACGACCATGTTGCCGCTATAGCGGGGCGCAAAACCAACGTATGGTTCGCGTATGTATAACGTATGTATTGCGTGCATACGTTGATAAGGCAGGTTGGTTTTGAAATTTTGAGGGAGAGAATGGTTTATGGGGCTGAAATTGATTGTGCCGGAGGTTGAAATTGACCTCTATAAGGATGGGTTTGACGGGAAGGATTTGCTGGGACGCGCCGAGACCGGAAAGCGGTTGTCGCAGTTGGTCGAGAAGATTGACGATCCGATGGTTGTCGCGCTTGACGGGGCGTGGGGCAGCGGGAAATCTCATTTTCTGAAAATGTGGGTTGGGGCGCATACCAAGGAATTTGAAGGCACGGCCAAGACGGTTTATTTTGATGCGTTCAAGAACGATTATCTGGACGCAGGGTGATTCAGAGAAAGTGGGATTATCGTTCTGCCGCGATGATCTCGACTGCCTTTGCGCGGTTATCCTGTACGAGTTCAATCGCCCTGGTTGGTGATTTTGCGATGCGTTTGAGCAGGGTGATAGCGGCGCTGGTG
>JAUZRV010000302.1 GCA_030950105.1 Rhodobacterales bacterium
TGCCGCGCGGATCAGGAACCTGACGTAAAACTGATCGAACTGAAATCAAGATAATAACCTCCGGGCCTGACGTTCAGAACAAAGATTCATATACCCCTATGATTTGCAACAACTTTCTAACCTTCAGTAAATCGCCCTGAAATCCTGCAACCTTTGTTGACCAGAGCAGGATTGCATGTCAAACAAACCTCGCAAAAATCCACATATGTGGAATATCGGGCTTTGTTTGGGGGAATTATGCTTGGATCGCTACTTTTAAAAGCCTGCAAAATGCGTGGCGTGTCATTGGCCAAAGCCTGCGAATTGGCCAATATCAAATATTCCACGCTCCATTTCCAAATTAGCAACCACCGGCCAATCCCTTTCAAAACAGTTGATCAGTTTTGTCGTGCGCTCAATTTGCCGATCCACATATTTTCGCAACCAAACCTGTCCATCACCCTTGAGCAAACCGACCCTTCGTCTGATCTTCCGGAACTTACCGCGGCCCAATTGTCTGAAATTGCCGGTTTAAATATTGAAATCGGCACCGATGCCGTTCTCGACTGGTTGCAAGCCCATGACAATCATTTGGTCAATCACGGGTGGCTAATTGAGCGGATAGATCTGTTTCACCTTCACAAACCGGGTGACACGAAATTGCGCCCGTACCGAATTGGCAAACAAAGCCTCGCAACCAAATTTTTTCAGCTCTCGAATGTTGAGGACTACAACAGCGTTATGGCGGGCTATCAACAACCCGTGGTGCAAGATATCATTCAGTCCCATATTAACGCGGTGACCATGAAATACATGATCACCGAGGAGAAAATTGACCAGACTATTTGGGGAACCCGCATTTCAGGCACCTATCGCCGTATTATCGCCCCGGTCACCGACACCGAAAATCAGAAATTCACGCTGGTTTTTTCAAAGCTCACTCAGCTCGCCCGACGAGAGCAAATGCCAGAAATCTGACTTGCTTAGGGCAATTAGAACATGACTGTTTCGCCGGCCCAGTGGCTCTGGATCTTTCCATGTAATCGCTTTTGGCAGGCGATAGGTAAACCCATAGGCATCCGCAAAGCGGATTTGTTCTTTGGGAATAAAGGCATAGAGCCAATCAAAATCCGGCCAACTCATCGCGGCCAAAATCACGCTCAACCGTGCGAATGTGCTTAATACCTTGATGTTACCACGCGCGGCTTTCGTGAAATAAAGTTCGCCAAAATACACAAGTCGCCCGCCAATATTTTCCGACACCGGTTTTGCGATGCTCTCGATAGCGGGATCACCGCCGCCATATTGCGCGCTTGACGTGCGATGCAAATACGATTCGAGGCTCTCGCTGCGCAGATCGTAATACCGTGCCGCCACCCCGCCAACTTCAACGTCATCTTTCATCAAAAACGCCCAAAACGCGGATCCACGGGTGAAATCATTGCGCATCAATGAAAACATCGGGCTTTGCCATTCTTTTCCCGTGTGGGTGACTTTGGCTTGAATGACCTCGAAATCATCCTCGGCCAAAATATCAAACCCCAACCCGTTCAATCGCTCAAGGAGCGCCGCTGACTGAACTACTAAATCGTTCTGGATCATATTCCACCCCAAGCCTCTTACTTTCCTGAAAAAGGCAAAATGGAACCGACCCACGCCTGAACAGTGTTTTGAACGTTCTACATTCCGCTTATTGCGCGGTTCATTTGCAAAACGCATTCGCTATTGCGGCAATTGCTAAGGAATCTCTGAACAAAGCCCTGATTTCCGTGCTATAATTCTGGCAGCACTTACGGGAGAATTGGCATTGAAACAGCAGAGTTTTTCGTCACTTGAGCAGGCCTACAAGAAGAAGCGGACCAAGCGCGAGTTTTTTC
>JAUZRV010000303.1 GCA_030950105.1 Rhodobacterales bacterium
GAACCGCTCAGACCATGCTCCGAGAAACATTTTCTCCCTCACCAGCGCCGCTATCACCCTGCTCAAACGCATCGCAAAATCACCAACCAGGGCGATTGAACTCGTACAGGATAACCGCGCAAAGGCAGTCGAGATCATCGCGGCAGAACGATAATCCCACTTTCTCTGAATCACCCTGCCGTTTGGGTTCAAGGACTTGACAACCGAACCAAGGCTGCGGAATTGATTGTCGACGCGGTTCACACCAACAACACCCAGATTGCAAGCATTGCTGCACAGGTAAATATGCTGGCCATCAATGCCAAAATCGAAGCAGCGCGCGCGGGGGAAGCCGGCAAAGGATTTGCCGTCGTGGCCGAGGCGATCAATAGTCTTTCCCATAAAACCAGAGCCGCCGCAGAAGACATCACCGAAAATGTTGCCCAGTTGGCGGTCTGGATTTCGGAATTGCGAAAAGAAGCAAACGCCACTGGAAAACAGGCCAGCACGATCCTTGATCAATCCGAGCAGGCTGATTCCTCGTTGGTCGAAATAGAAAAACAAGTGGAACTCGCTTACAAAGAGACCGCACAAATTACGCAGAACGCAGGAAAAGCGCACGAAGTCATGGAAACGTTTATGCCGAGTCTGACAAAAATTGATAAATCTGTCCGAAAATCTGCGCATGATCTTATGCAGGCCCATCGGCGCACTGATAAATTGATTAATCTCTCCGAAACCATTGTTCAGCAGGGTGTTTCCGGAGGCGGCAATTCGGTCGACGCCCCGTTCATCAAATTTGTTCAATCCGCCGCCTCTGAAATTTCCAATATTTTTGAAACAGCGCTGGCCACCCGCCAAATGAAGCTTTCTGATTTCATGGATGAGTCGTATGTGCCGGTTCGCCGCTCAAATCCGAAACAATTTGAAACCCGGTTTTCCGGCTTTACCGACAGAATGTTGCCCGTGATTCTTGAATCCGCTTTTGACCTTGATCCACATGTGGTGTTCTGTGCCGCAGTTGACAGGAACGGCTACCTGCCGACCCACAACAAGATATTTTCAAAACCGCAAGGCAATGATCCCGAATGGAACACGGGGAATTGCCGCAATAGACGCATATTTGATGATCGGGTCGGCCTCAAGGCGGGCCGCAACCAAGACCCTTTTCTATTACAGGTCTATCGCCGCGACATGGGGAACGGAGAATTTGCGATGATGAAAGATTTGTCAGCCCCAATATTTATCCAGAACAAACATTGGGGCGGCTTGCGCCTCGCCTACACATTCTAGCCAAAACCTGACTGGTTTGCCTTGAAGCCAGAGCCAAAAAAAAACCGCCGCACTTCCAAATGGAAGGCGGCGGAAGTTACACATTCTTGCGACATTCCCTAGGCAATAATCGGGGCGAAAAGAGGCAAACCCCAAAGACGATAAGGACAGGCAGTGTCAGTCGCAGCGCATCAATTGGGACAGTGATGCAAAGGCTCGGGCACAAGAACGCGGGCAGAAAAAGGTAAACACGCCATCAAACAAAATCGGGAAAATGCAGCCCAACCAACAATATAACCATCAAAGCCAACGCCCCCATCGCATCCGCTACGAGCGTATCCTGCGAGCGTCTAACAACCGCTTTTATCTGACTATACATTACTGGGCCTCCGGTTCTCATTTAACGTTATGTTGACCCTTTGTTCTCATACTTAACTAAACCTGTAAAGAACTATTTGAGAACATTTGAGATCAAAATTGGCAAAGCCTCTCTAACCTACTGAAATATAACGAATTGCCTGATCCTGCTCCATGAGCCAAAGCAGCATGCGCGCAGCCTTTCCGCGTTCCGTGGTTAAAGTCGGATCATCATTTAGAAGCTTGCGGGCGTCACTTTGGGCAATCGCCATGAGCGCCGATTGACTTTCCAGATCTGCAATACGAAACCTCGGTAGTCCCGATTGCGCGGTTCCGATCAAATCTCCGGCCCCGCGCATTTCAAGATCGGTTTCGGCAATTGAAAACCCGTCTTCGGTTTCGCGTAGCGTGCTAAGACGCTTTTCACCCGATTTCGAAAGCGGCGCACGATACATTAGTAAGCAGGTCGAGTCTTGCGTTCCCCGCCCGACACGTCCGCGCAACTGATGCAATTGCGCCAGACCAAAAATTTCGGCGCGCTCCACAACCATAATAGTGGCATTGGGGACATCGACCCCCACTTCTATCACGGTCGTTGCGACCAAAACCGATATTTTCCCGGCTTGAAACTGCGCCATAGCAAGGTCTTTTTCCGCGCCATTCATTTGCCCGTGCACCAGCCCGACAATATCTTCGCCCAATGCTGCGCGCAATAATTTGAACCGCTCCTCGGCTGCGATAAGGTCAACGACCTCGCTTTCCTCGACCAACGGGCAAACCCAATAGGCCTGCCGCCCCTGATCAATTGCCCCTCGCAAATGCGCAATCACCTCGTTCATGCGGTCAGTGCTCACCAATGCGGTTTTGATCGGTTTGCGTCCGGGCGGTTTTTCATCAAGAATCGACACATCCATATCGCCATATTGCGATAGGGCAAGAGATCGTGGAATTGGCGTGGCAGTCATCACCAAAACATCGGCATGCGCCCCCTTTTTCCCCAACTCAAGGCGCTGTCGCACCCCGAAACGATGCTGCTCATCTACAACCGCAAGACGCAAATCATGGAAATCAACGTCTTTTTGAAACACCGCATGAGTGCCGACAAGTATCTGAATATCCCCGTTCTTAAGCGCCTCTAACTTCTGTGCCCGCTCAAAATCAAC
>JAUZRV010000304.1 GCA_030950105.1 Rhodobacterales bacterium
CGCGCAAAGGCAGTCGAGATCATCGCGGCAGAACGATAATCCCACTTTCTCTGAATCACCCTGTGATTGAAATTGACACGCTTAAGAATGGCGCTACCATAGAGAGAATAGTTTTTGTGTCGCAAAATTGCGAATGGGGGATCAGATGCGTATCAAGTTATTCATTTCAGCGGGTGTTTTGGCGGTCGCCGGTTTTGTTGTGGCGGGTGCAACGCCAGCCTTGGCCGGAGCGTCGGAGGTTACGATTTTCCCGTATGCGACAGCAGAAAATTTCTGTCCTACCGGACTTCAGCCGATCACCATCAGCGGTGTTATTTGTTGTGGCAAGCCAAACACAAACACGAGTTATCAACAGATGATTGGCCAATCCACGCGCCAAGCATGGGTGCGGACGGCGTCAACACGGCGCACGGTGTGTCCGGTGGGCGAAAAGGGCTGTGTGACGCGTTAAGTGTTCCCAGCGGGAAATCCCCGCTGGAATTTGGTGTGTTGGTGGTCTGTCGAGTGTATAAAACTGCGCAGGGTCAAATAGGCCCTGCGGCAGAGATTACATTGGCTTGATATTGCCCGCCATTTGCCGGCCGTCGCGCCCTTCTTCGAGGTCAAATTCGACTTTTTGGTTGTCGGCCAATCCGGTTAGGCCGGAGCGTTCAACCGCAGAAATATGAACGAATACGTCCTTACCGCCACCTTCCGGTTCGATAAAGCCAAAACCTTTTGTAGTATTAAACCATTTTACGGTGCCATTGGGCATTCCGCTTCTCCCTTTTGTCATCGTTTGACCCCGAAATGCGAGGCCAGCGATGCGTTATAATCCCCTCCGGGTGTCGGCAATTGGTGCCAAGTGCAGGGTGAAAATCCGATCGCATATGGGGATGATTGCACGGTGTGCGAAAAAATCAAGAAAAACTCGGGTAAAGATTCCGTAATAAATTGTAAGAATTGGAGGGAAATTGATGATCTTATATGGGCTGAAGCAATGTGATACCTGCCGTAAAGCATTGAAAGGGTTGAATAATGTTGCGTTTGTGGATGTACGGGCCGAGGGCGTTCCGGCGGCCATTTTGGAGCGGGCACACGCGGAATTTGGCGAAAACCTGCTGAACCGGAGGTCGACGACATGGAGGAACTTGAGTGATGAGGCGCGTTTGGAGCCAGCGCTGACGCTTTTGAAAGCCCATCCGACATTGATGAAGCGGCCATTGATCGAGGATAACGGGCGGCTCACGCTGGGGTGGAATGACGACGTGCGGGCAATGTTGCTTGGATAATGCTGCGCGAGGCCCTATCTGGAATAAAGAGCGGAAAAAACGGAGGTCGTGATGCGCAGTGCAGCAATGGTTTTGGGAATTATCGGCGGGTTGATCGCGATGCTGGTCGGGTTTTTCAGCTTTGGCTATACCGAAGCAATCGAGCGGTTTGGCGAAATTGACGGGTTGGCCGAACAGGTTGGCAATGTTGATCTGGTGCGCATCGGGGCGTTTCTTGCGCCGTTATTGGCGATTGCGGGCGGGGCGATGGCGAAAATCCGGGCGCTGTGGGGCGGCGGCCTTATGTTGGTGTCGGCCGCCGCGATGTATTATGTTTTCGGGTTCAATGTGTTCACCATGTTCCCGATCGGGTTCTGCGCCCTAGGGGGCATTTTGGCGCTTGCGGCAGGTCAGCCGGACGAGCCAAAAGCACATTTTTAGGTTGGTTTTCGGGCGAACAGGCCGTCTAGGGAGAGCTTGCCCGCGCCTTTGACCACCAAAACCAGCAACAGGAACACCCAGAACGCGCGTTGATCGAGAATCACACTGTCGGGGACGCGGTCAAACCACGCGCCAACGACGGTTGGATCTTCGATGCCGCCGTGGGCGTAGAGGTCGGTCAAACTCTGCACCACAATAAAACCGATCATGCCGAGGGCGGCAAGCCGGGTCATCAGGCCGATGATGATCAAGGCCGGAAGCACAAATTCGGCAATGGTTCCGGCGATCACTACGATGTGGTGGAAGAGCGAGAGCGCATCGGAATCATAAGATACGGCTTCCAGCGCTTTGGGGAAAATCTGGATAAAGGCGCCGGTAGAGGGGGAGAAGACGCCAAATAGGCCATCGCCAAGTTTGGTCATGCCCGACACCCAGAAATAAAGCAGCAGGATCGCAGCGAACAAGAAGCGCGCAAGCGTCGGGAGCAGCCAATCGGCGCGCTCTAGGCGGGAAAAAACGGCGTGGTGCAGGTTTGTTATTGTCTTCATTTTAGCGCTCGTTTCGTTGGTTACGGTTTATCGGATGTCGGTGATGCAGTTGCCGGCAAGAAGCAGGCCAAGGGCGGCGGAAAGATCAAATTCCGGTGCGGAAAGGGCGGTGGTTGCATGGGCTTCGCCTAGCGTCTGCCCTTGTTTCAGGGCGGTGATAAAGGTGGCGGCGCCGGTGCCCAGAAGATGCGGTGCGGGATCAAACTCGGGGCGGGTGATCAACACATCCTGCGCCACGGCGGGCGGGGCGGGGGCGTTTTCCTGCATGTTCATTTGCCAGATCGCGTGAATCGGCCATGGGGACCGGATCAGGCGCAAAGACGGGGCGAGGGTGAAATGCGCGGCCATCAGGGCCTCTGGATCGAGGGATTGCAGGGCGTCGGGATCAATCGCGGTGCTGTCGGCGGCATTGTAGGATTGGCGCAATGCGTATTCAAGGCGGGCGATATCGGCAAGGTAACCGATGTGGGAGAGTTGCGGGAAATCAGCCAAAAATTCAGCTAAATCAAGGCCATAATCAGGGATCAGGGGAGTCGGGGGCAGGCTTTGACGCAGGTAAATGCCAATGACACCCTTGAAATTTTGCGCGCCAAGCAATTTTTCGATAACGGGAAAGCTTGCCGCGAGGGCATCGGTGAGACCGACAGCAACATTGTTGCGATAGACAGAAAACCGACGGCCAGCGGGGCGGCCAGCGCCATCAACGAGGCCGTCGGGCACCGGATGGGCGGCGTCAAGGATGGCGTCGCGGAAGTGTTTTTGGGTGACGGTCATGCGGCGGCCCCGGTTTCGAGTTTGGCCAATGCGGCGGCGGCGCGGGTGGCCTCGGCGGCGAGGATCGGCCAATCGGGCACGTCATTGTCCCATTCAACCAGTAACGGGCGCGGGCCGGATTTTGCCAGCGTATAATCAAGCAGTGCCCAAACCGGATCAACGACGGGCGATCCATGAGCGTCGATTAGCAGGGGCGCGCCGTGATCATCGGTGTCGATATCATGGCCCGCGAGGTGAATTTCGCCAACCCTTTCAAGGGGAAAGGCGTCAACATAGCCCTGCGCGGAAAACCCCATATTGGTGGCGGACACGAAGATGTTGTTCACATCAAGCAGCAATCCGCAATCGGTGCGATGGGCGATTGCGGCTAGATAGGACGGCTCGTCCATCGTGCTTTCGGTGAACGCGAGGTAGCTTGACGGGTTTTCAAGCAACATCTGGCGGCCAAGCACCTGTTGCACCTGATCAACGTGATCGGCGACGCGGGTCAAAGTGGCATCGGTATAGGGCAGCGCGATGAGGTCATTAAGGTAATGGCTATCGTGGGTGGACCATGCCAGATGTTCGGAAAAGCTTGCCGGGTTCAACCAGTCGCAGAGATGTTTGAGGCGGGCGAGATGCGCGGTATCAAGCGGGTCTTCGCCCCCGATTGACAGGCCGACACCATGCACGGAAATGGCGAATTTTTCGGCAAGGGCGCGCAATTGCGCAAGCGGGCGGCCACCGTCCCCCATATAGTTTTCGGCGTGTATTTCCAGCCACTTAACCGGATCAGCGCCGGCCATAATGTCTGCGAAATGTTGGGGTTTATAGCCGACACCGGGTTGAGCGGGAAGGGCCATAAACTGAGGGGGGGTATCCGTCATGGGAATTCAAGATTCTTTTGAGAATTGGGAAGGGCGCACGATCCGGTCGCGCGCCCTTTGGAAATTTTAATGTGCGGCTTAGGCCGGCATGTCACGCATAAGCGCTTCTGATCCGCCCATGCGTTCGGTGCCATCCATCATGGCAGGCAATTCGATGGTTGCGCATGTGCCGGCTTCAACCAGCGAGAATGCATTGCCTTGGTAATCTACTTTGGATGTGCCGGCGCATGTGGTGCCTGGACCGGCGGCGCAGTCATTTTGGCCCGCGAGAGCAACGCCGTAGCATTTTTCTTTGCCCGCAGCAGAGGCCGGAGTTGTGTGAGCAATAAGAGCGGCAGCGACAGCACCGGCAACGGCAACAGTTTTGAGGGTCATGGACATGAGAACTTCCTTATAGGTTACAAAATCTAACCGCCGAGTGACGGTATGTAATTTGTAGCAAAAGGCGGTGTTGACAGACCACTCACGAGAGCGTGTGACACGGACGCGTTATCTGCGGCACTATTTTTGTGATGGTAAATGTGTTTGAAATCAATGGTGTGGTGTATAGTGAGCGACGTTGCGCCGAAAAATGTTACGGCGCAACGTCGGTTATTGATACATATTGTTACAAAAGATCGGGAGGAGTCGCCTCGATTTTTAGTGCATTCACGATCTCATCAAGGGGTTGAACCGAGGTTTGCTTTTGTCCAAGGCGGCGCACGGTCACGGTATTGTCGGCAACTTCCTTCATGCCGCAAGCGAGAATCACCGGCACTTTGCCCAAGGAATGTTCGCGGACTTTGTAGTTGATTTTTTCATTGCGGGTATCGGGTTCGGCGTGGAGACCGGCGGCGCGCAATTTGGCAACCACGTCGTGCACGTAATCATCGGCGTCCGATATAATCGAGGCGACGACCACCTGACGCGGGGCGAGCCACAGCGGGAATTTACCGGCGTGGTTTTCGATCAGGATACCGATGAAGCGTTCGAACGAACCAAGAGTGGCACGGTGCAACATGACCGGGCGATGTTTGGCGTTGTCTTCGCCGATGTAATTGGCATCAAGCCGTTCGGGCAGCACGAAATCAACCTGAAGGGTGCCACATTGCCAATCACGGCCAATCGCATCGGTGAGCACGAATTCAAGTTTCGGCCCGTAAAACGCGCCTTCGCCGGGGTTGAGTTCAAAGTCGCAACCCGCCGCGATGGTCGCGGATTTCAGGGCGTCTTCGGCTTTGTCCCAGACGTCGTCGGAACCGGCGCGCAATTCGGGGCGGTCAGAGAATTTGATCTGGAAGCTCTCGAAACCGAGGTCTTTGTAGACCGAGGTCAGGAAGGCGATGAATTGTTTGGTCTCGTCTTCGATCTGGTCTTCGCGGCAGAAAATATGGGCGTCGTCCTGGGTAAAGCCGCGCACCCGCATGATGCCGTGCAACGCGCCCGAGGGTTCGTAGCGGTTGCATGACCCGAATTCGGCCATGCGCAACGGCAGGTCGCGGTAGGATTTGAGGCCCTGGTTAAAGATTTGCACGTGGCACGGGCAATTCATCGGTTTTAACGCGTTGACCGATTTTTCGCGGGCGTGTTCTTCGTCGACTTCGACGATAAACATGTGGTCCTGATATTTTTCCCAGTGGCCCGAGGCCTCCCACAGTTTGCGGTCGACCACTTGGGGTGTGTTGACCTCGACATAACCATCAACGTTTTGTTTGCGACGCATGTAGTCCTGTAGGGTGGTGTAGATGCGCCAGCCGTTGGGGTGCCAGAAGATTTGGCCGGGTGCCTCTTCCTGCATGTGGAACAGATCCATTTCGCGGCCAAGTTTGCGGTGGTCGCGTTTGGCGGCTTCTTCGAGCATCAACAGGTGTTTTTTCAGTTTTTCCTTGCTGGTGAAGCCGACGCCGTAGATGCGTTGCAACATGGCGCGGTCACTGTCGCCGCGCCAATAGGCACCGGCGATGGACATCAGTTTGAACGCGTCTGCTGGCAGTTGGCCGGTGTGTTGCAAATGCGGCCCACGGCACAGGTCCTGCCAATCGCCATGCCAATACATGCGCAGCGGCTCGTCGCCGGGGATGGCTTCGATCAGTTCGACCTTATAGGGTTCGTTGTTGTCGATATAGTGTTGGATGGCGCGCGGGCGGTCCCAGATTTCGGTGCGCACCGGATCACGCAGGTTGATGATCTCGCGCATTTTCTTTTCTATGACGGCGAGGTCTTCGGGGGTGAAGGGATCTGCGCGGTCAAAATCGTAATACCAGCCGTCTTTGATCACCGGACCAATGGTCACTTTGACGTCGGGCCACAGGTCCTGGACGGCGCGGGCCATGACATGGGCAAGGTCGTGGCGCACCAGTTCGTTGGCCTGATCTTCGTCCTTCATAGTATGCAAAGCAATGGCGGCATCCGATGTGATCGGCCATTGCATATCCCAATGGGCGCCATCAACAGTGGCGGAAATCGCCTTTTTCTTCAGCGAATTGGAGATGCTTTCGGCAACGTCAAGCGGGGTCACGCCAGCGTCGTAAACGCGCACATTGCCATCGGGAAGGGTAAGGGAAATCTGGGCCATTGTTCTAGGCTCCTCGTCGTTTTGGCGCCTACGGAACGCCCGGTTGCGGGTATATGGTTTCGGCGTTGTAATTGGGCGCAAAAACGGGTCAAGTCAAGGGGCGTTGTAAGCGGATTTATGATAGAGATTGGAGATTGTGAAATGGGCAACATGGAGTGTTTGATAACCGACACGGGCCGCGAAATTGCCTATCACAAGGTGGCAGGGCGCGGGCCGGGTGTGGTGTTTCTCGGCGGGTTCATGTCGGATATGGAGGGCACCAAGGCGGTGTTTCTCGAGGATTGGGCGCGGCGCGAAGGGCGGGCGTTTTTGCGGTTTGATTATAGCGGGCACGGGCAATCTTCGGGGGAATTTGCGCGCGGGTGTATCGGGGATTGGGCGGCGGATGCGATGGCCGCAATAGAGGCATTGACCGAGGGGCCGCAGGTGTTGGTCGGCTCGAGCATGGGCGGGTGGATATCGTTGTTGGTGTGTCGGGCGATGAAGGAACGGGTGGCCGGATTGGTGACCATTGCAGCAGCACCCGATTTTACCGAAGACAGCATGTGGGCGTCGTTTGATGCGGATCAAAGGGCGGCGTTGCTGCGCGACGGGCAGATAATGTTGCCGTCGGAATATGACGATCCTTATGTGATTTCACTGCGGTTGATCGAGGACGGGCGGGACCAGCTGGTGTTGCGCGGGGAATTGAAATTGCCGTTTCCGGTGCGGTTTTTGCAAGGAACGGCGGATGTGGATGTGGATATGGCGGTGGCTTTGCGGCTCTTGGCGAAGGCCGAGGGCGGCGATATCCGGCTTGCTTTGGTCAAGGGCGCGGATCACCGGTTTTCAGAACCGGATAATCTAGCATTGATTGTGGTGTCGGTTGAGGATGTATTGGCACGCATAGGGGGCGCGGCATGAGGGCGTTTGGCAAGGTTTTAGGGCGATTTATCGCGGTTATCGCGGTTTTTGGCGCGGGGTTATGGATGTTCGGGCCGTATGAGCCGGTTGAAATCGAGGTGGCTTTTGATGATGCCGCGCTTGGCGATGATGTGGATGCCTATTTCGCGCGGGGCGAGGGGCAAGTCGCGGATATTCAGGAAGGTGCGCAAAAACGGGTTGTTTGGGCCGGTGAGGTCGGGGCGAAAACCGAATTTTCTATCGTGTATTTTCACGGGTTTTCCGCAAGCTCAGAAGAAATCAGGCCGGTCACCGATGAGGTGGCGGCACGGTTCGGGGCCAATCTGATTTATACGCGGTTTAACGGGCACGGGATCAAAAACGGCGGTGCCGCATTGGGGCGCGCGACAGTGGGGGATTGGATGTTTGATGCGGCTGAGGCGCTGGCCGTGGCGCGTGCGGTCGGTGAGCGGGTGATTATACTGTCAACGTCGACCGGCGGGACGATTGCGGCGCAGGCGTTGTTGCAGCCGGATTTGGCGCGTGATGTGGCGGCGGTAGTGTTTGTATCGCCCAATTTCGAGATCAATAATCCGCTGGCGTTTATGCTCACTTGGCCAGCGGCGCGGTATTGGTTGCCGTTAGTGGCAGGGGCGCAGCAGGAATTTTCACCGATAAGTGCGGCGCATGGGAAATACTGGACGTTGAAATACCCGACAACGGCGGCGATGGCGCTTGGCGCGTTGGTGAAATATGCGCGCGCACAGGATTATAGTGCCGTTATGGTGCCGGCATTGTTTTATTATTCGGACGCTGACAAAGTGGTAAAAGCACAGGCAAGTGACGCCGTTTTTGCCCAGTGGGGCGGGGCGACGCAGCGCGTGATTCCGGTTTTGGGGGACGGTATTGATCCCAATGGACATGTGGTGATTGGTGATATCAGGTCGCCCAATGCGACTGGGGTGGCGGTGGTTGAAATCGCGGCTTGGTTGAATGGTGTTTTACAAACGGGAGAATGACATATGCAGAAAAACCTAGCCCGAATTATTCATGAAGCGGCGTAAATCGTTTGGCGGGCGTAGATCAAGCTGTTGAAATGTCGTATGATTTTGGTGTTGAACAAGATCATTCACCTCCAGCAGAAAATCCAGCCCGCCATGAACGACGATA
>JAUZRV010000305.1 GCA_030950105.1 Rhodobacterales bacterium
CTCCGTCACCAACTTTTGCGGTTAACTCGGCATTTCTCGGGATCGGGTATCTGGTGTCGAGTCTGGCAAAGCAAACCGGCGTTGCCTCGGGCATCGTCATCATCATCTGGCTGGTTTGCGTGGTTCTCTATGATCTGGGCCTTTTGGGGGCTTTGGTGGCCGACGATGGCGGCACCTTTACCAAAACGGTTTTTCCATGGCTATTGATCGCCAACCCGGCAGACGCGTTTCGTATGATCAACATGCCCACCGTATCGGTTTCCGAACTGGCTTCGGGACTTGGGGCTGCTGGTAGCGTGTCGGGTTTGGCAGGGCAGGTAACCTCGTTGCTGGTATGGCCGTTGATGGCGATTTTTCTGGCGTGGATGGCGTTTCGGAGGGTCGAACCATGAAGGTATCACCGCTATTGGCGCTCTTGCTGCCGCTGGCATTTGTTGCGGGCTGCAAAGATGATGACCTTGCACAGGGCGATCTGCCCGCCGCGCAAATTTTAACCGAAGACGCCGCCGGGCATTATTGCCAAATGGTGATCCTTGAACACCAAGGCCCAAAGGCGCAGGTCTTTCTTGACGGCATGGATGCCCCGTTGTGGTTTAGTCAGGTGCGCGACGGGGTTGCCTATCTGAAATCACCCGAACAAAGCGCCGAAATCCGTGTTCTCTATGTCAATGACATGGGTGCAGCCATCAGTTGGTCCGAACCCGGCCCCGAGAACTGGATCGACGCAAAAACGGCCTATTTCGTGGTCGGATCAGACGCGATCGGCGGCATGGGCGCGCCCGAAATTGCCCCGTTTTCCGACCCTGTGAAAGCGAACGAATTTGCCAGCGATCACGGCGGAAAAGTCTTGAAACTGGATGATATCTCGGCGGAAACTGTTCTATCACCGGTAGAATTTGCCAATAATGAAACGGAGACGACTGAATGATTACTCGAAGACGTGTGATTGGCATCCTTGCAGGCGCAATTGCGTTGCCGGTTTTTGGAACTTCGGCACGCGCATCTGTGTCACAGTGGAGCGGAATAGCGCTGGGTGCCGAGGCGCGGATTATCCTTGACCATCCCGACGGCGACCGTCTTGTTGCCAGTGCTGTCACCGAGATCCACCGGCTTGAAAGTATTTTTAGCCTCTATCGTTCCGACAGCCAGATTTCACAGCTCAACCAAACCGGCGTGTTGGAA
>JAUZRV010000306.1 GCA_030950105.1 Rhodobacterales bacterium
CTGCCGCGCGGATCAGGAACCTGACGTAAAACTGATCGAACTGAAATCAAGATAATAACCTCCGGGCCTGACGTTCAGAACAAAGATTCATATACCCGTATGATTTGCAACAACTTTCTAACCTTCAGTAAATCGCCCTGGATTTTAGTAAAAAACCATACAAATCAAAGGCAAGCGGTAATCATTGGATGTAATACATTATCTAGGATAGAGCGGGCGAAAATCTACTTTATCTTGTGTTCGACAGCAAGTTGAGCGGCGGCAAGACGCGCAACCGGCACCCGAAACGGGGAACAGGAAACATAATCAAATCCGGCGTTTCGGCAAAATGCGATTGATTCGGGATTACCGCCATGTTCGCCACAAATCGACAAAACCAAATCCGGTTGCGCGGCTCTGGCACGTTCTGCCCCAATCGTGAGCAGCTCTCCGACACCTTCGATATCGAGCGTGTGAAACGGATCTTCGGGATAGACGCCCTGCTGCACATAGGTCGACATAAACCGGCCCGCATCGTCACGAGACAGGCCATATGTCATCTGGGTTAGATCGTTGGTGCCAAAACTGAGAAACGCGGTATGCGGCGCGATATCACCCGCGATAAGGGCCGCGCGCGGTGTTTCAACCATGACCCCCAAACGATAGGTGATCTCAACGCCGGTTTCGATCTGCACAGCAGCGGCAACCGCATCAATGCGGGTTTTGACCAACTCGACCTCACGCTTGGCGCTTACCAGCGGAATCATGATTTCAGGAACCACAGGATCGTCGTCGTGATTGGCGGCAATGGTTGCCTCGAAAATGGCGCGGGCCTGCATGTCGTAGATTTCGGGCACAGTAATTCCCAAACGCACCCCGCGCATCCCCAACATCGGGTTGTATTCACTAAGAGCATCAACGCGCCGCGTGACATCGGAAAGCGGCAGATCAAGAGCCTCGGCAAGAGCGCGGTGACCGGCGCGGTCGTGGGGCAGGAATTCATGCAGGGGCGGATCGAACAGGCGGATGCAGACGGGTTGCCCGTGCATGATACGAAATAGTTCGGTAAAATCGTCACGCTGCATAGGAAGCAGGCGATCAAGCGCGGCCCGACGATCCTCGGACGCGTCAGCAAAGATCATTTCGCGCATCACAGTAAGGCGGTTGGCCTCGAAAAACATATGTTCGGTGCGGCAAAGACCAATGCCCTGCGCCTTGAAATGGCGGGCGGTTTTGGCATCTGCAGGCGTGTCGGCATTGGCACGGATACCGATATCGCGGGCCGCATCGGCCCATGTCATGAGCGTCTCAAAAGCATCGTCTTGCGTGGATTCCACCATCTCGGTGACCCCAGCCAGAACATCACCGCTGCTGCCGTCGATGGTGATCACGTCGCCTTCTTTGAACAACCGACCATCGGGGGCATGCAACAATTTCTTGCTGATTTGAAAGCGCAGCTTGGTGGCCCCAACGACGCACGGAAGGCCAAGGCCGCGCCCGATAACTGCCGCGTGACTTGTCATTCCGCCACGTTCCGTGAGCACAGCAACGGCGGCGTGCATGCCACGGATATCTTCGGGGCTGGTTTCACGGCGCACCAAAATACAGGCCTCGCCGCGTGCCGCACTTGCCTGTGCTTCAGCGCCGGAAAAAACGATTTTACCAGTGGCAGCGCCCGGGCTTGCCGCAATGCCGGTAGCGATGAGATCGCGGGGGGCATCGGGGTTGATTTGACGGTGCAGCAATTCGTTGAGGGTGCGCGGTTCAATCCGCATTATTGCATCTTCGTGGGTGATAATTTCATCTTGCGCGAGCGACACCACAATGCGCACGGCGGCGCGGGCACTGCGTTGGATACGCACCCCGTCCAGAAGATATACCATGTTGTTTTTAATGACAAATTCGGCTTGCATTTCCTCGCGCAGGCGCACCCGCATAAGCGCGGTATGCGCCTTGAGGTGGGCGAAGGTTTCGGGCGCGAGTTCTTCGAGAGAAGGGCCACGCGAATCGTTTACCAAAAACAACGCAGCACTGTCTTTGCCCAATGCATCGCGGCCTTGGGATTGGGACAAATAGCGGCCCGTGATCTGCGGAAGGCCGGTTTGGCTATCCACCAACTGGATCACACCGGAACCACATTCCCCCTGCCCTGCGGCCCCGAGACCAAGCACCATTTCCTGCACCACCAGACCGAGGCCGGCATCAATCGGCGCGCCCTTGGCCTGTCGCAAAAGCCGCGCTGTGGTGCCTTCCCACGCGCGCGCCATAGAACGCAAAACGGCGGTAAGTTGCGCGGCGATATCCTGTGGGAACGGTTCTTCGTTTTCGTCCTCATAGGCGCGCAAAACCTGACTTAGGCCTTCTTGGCCGTCGGCGGTTATGTCGTCAAAAACATCCGGATCAAGGCGCGCAACATGGATCGCATAAGAGGAAACAAACCTTTTATACAAGGCACTTGCGGCATCCGCCCCCATTGAATCGCACAGGTCGACATAGAGCGCATCATTCATCCCGATATTGAGAATTGCACCAGGACCGCCCCAATCGGGGTCTTGCGACGACGGGCGCACGCAGAGCAGCGGTGCCTTGTCAAAAGAGGCAAGAAGCGCCGCCATATCCGGCAGATCACCAGCAACAATCCCCTTGACCGCTTCGAAACTAAGCGCGACGGTTTGGGGCACCGGCAGATCAAGACGCACAAGACGTTGCAAGCATTTGGCACGCCCCCCATGCGACGCAGCCGACATTGGCGCGCTCGGAGTGATCAGGGTCATATGAAGGTCATTTTGCTGCACTGCGGCGGTCTCCGTTTCTACGGTGCAGCATAGGCATGTGCCGTGACTTGGCAAGTGGGGCGTTGGGGGATTTTGGCGCGGTATAGAGGTTGGTTTGGCGAATTGGCGGCAAAACCCAAGGTTAATAGGGGTTTTTGCCATTTTTCAACCTATGGTTCACGTATGGTAAACGTATGTATCACGTGCATACGTTATGTGGAATCCAGTGGGTTAACCACGCCTTCGCTAGCCCTCGACACGGGTGAGATCAGCCACCGAAAGACAGGTCGTGCGGATGCGTGACAACAGGTTGAGCCGATTGCGCCGGATCATCGGGGAATCGGCATTGACCTGCACGTTTTCAAAAAACGCATCAATCGGGGCGCGCAACGACGCCATCGCGGTCATCGCGGCGGTGAAATCTTCGGAGTCCATCGCGGTTTCGATTTGCGGATCGGCGGCGTCCAATGCGGCGAACAGGGATTTTTCGGCATCGTCTTCAGCGTATTTGATATCGGCGCCATAGGAATATTCAACGCCGTCTTTTTCTTCGGCTTGTGTCAGGATGTTGTTGGCGCGCTTGAAGCCTTGGAGAAGGTTTTCGCCGTCATCGGTTTGCATGAAGGATTGCAAGGCCTCGGCGCGTTTGACCAAGAGCGTGAGGTCGTCGCTGCCGTCCATCGCCAAACAGGCATCGATGATGTCCTGCCGGATACCGGCGGATTTCAGGTGCACCTTGAGGCGATCATGGAAAAACGCCAGCAAATCGGTGGACAGATCAGGGAGCGCATCGCCAACGGTGCGCAAAAGCGAGCCTTCGGAAGTTGCGGGATCATCTACACCATCAAATTTTTCGATAACCGAACGCAGCGCAGCGCCAAAAACACCGTGGTCGGCGATTTCATCAAGCGTCGCTTTCAAAGCGTCAATTTCGCCGGTTTTGGCATTGGGCCGGTTGAGCGCGATTTTATGACGCAGCAGTTGCGCATCCAGAAAACGGTCAAGCGGCAAACGTGCGTTATTGTCGAGCAAAAGGCGGATCACGCCCAGCGCGGCACGGCGCAAAGCAAACGGGTCTTTAGAGCCGGTGGGTTTTTCGTCGATCACCCAGAAACCGGCCAATGTGTCGATTTTATCGGCCAGGGCAACAACGACGGAAACCGGTTCGGAGGGCACATCGTCCGAGGGGCCAAGCGGGGAATAGTGGGCCTCGCAGGCGTTGGCGACCTCTTGCGGAAGACCGGCGGCCTGGGCGTAGTAGCGGCCCATGAGGCCCTGAAGTTCGGGAAATTCATAGACCATTTCCGAGGAAAGATCGGCCTTGGCAATACGGGCGGCCTGCTGCGCAAGATCGGCGTCGGCGCCGACAATCGGGGCGATTTCACCGGCCAAGGCGGCGATGCGGTCAATGCGCGCGGCCTGTGTGCCGAGTTTGTTGTGAAAGGTCACGTTTTCAAGTTTGGCGACCATGTCATCAAGGGAAACGCGCAGGTCATTTTCCCAGAAGAATTTGGCATCCGACAGGCGTGCGAACAGCACCTTTTGGTTGCCGGCAAGAATGGTTGCGCCATCGTCAGCCGTGGTACGATTGGCGACGGTGATGAATTTTTCGATCCTGTCGGTTTTCGGATTGCGCACCGAAAAGAATTTCTGGTGTTCGCGCATCGACGTTTGCAACACTTCGGCGGGCAGACCGGCGAAATCATCGGCGATATCGCCCATCAGGACCACGGGCCATTCGACAAGGCCCGCGACCTCGGACAACAGGGCGCGATCTTCGACGACTTCGAGACCACAAGCGAAGGCCTGATTGGTGGCGTCGGCCCAGATGTGATCGGCGCGTTCAACGGAATCAATAATGACGTTGGCGCGTTTGAGCTTGGCGGTGTAGTCGTCAAAACCGGCGACCGTGATCGGTGCGGGGGCCATGAAACGGTGGCCAAATGTGGTGTCGGCGGATTGGATGCCATCGACGTCGAGGGGCACGATATCGGTACCGCCCTCGTCGGTCAGGATGCAGAGGATAGAGTGCAACGGGCGCACCCATTTCAGCGATCCTGCGCCCCAACGCATGGATTTCGGCCACGGAAAATTGCGGATGGTGGTTTCGAGAACCTCGGCAATGATGTCAGCGGCGGGCCGGCCCGGTTTTTCGATCACCGCGTAAAAAACGGTGCCCTTTTTTTCGTCCCGTTCGATGAGTTGGTCACGGGCAACACCGGCACCGCGCAAGAAGCCTTCGATGGCTTTATCGGGGGCGTCGACGCGCGGCCCTTTGCGTTCTTCGCGAGTGGCGGGGGAAGCGGCCAACAGACCCTCGATGGTAAGGGCAAGACGGCGCGGCGTGGCGAAGCCGGCGGCACTTTCATACGTGAGGCCCGCATCAACCAACCCGTCGGTGATGCGTTTTTTCAAATCATCGGCGGCGCGGGTTTGCATACGCGCGGGTATTTCTTCGCTAAACAGTTCAATAAGAAGGTCGGGCATGGGTTATCCCCCGGTTCGTGAATTGGAGATATCTTCGGGCGGAATCGGGCAACCTTCGGGGGCGGACAGGCCGTCAAAGACCTTTTCGCCGCACGCGTTGATTTCGTTCCACGCATAGCCGCGCCCGTCGGGGTAAATGGCGACGATACGATCCACGCCATAGGTGATGTTTTTGGTGCCCATGAATGCCAACGCATTGGCGTCTTCGAGATCTTTGCCGATGGTTTTTGCGTCAAAGCAAGAGAACCAATCAGGCGCGACCAGAGGCACGGGATATTCCACGCCCTCGTAGGTTTCTGTCAGCAGACCCGGGGAAAGCGTGGTGGTAAAACAGGCGCGATAACGGATCGGCGAGGAATCTGCGTCGATGGCTTCGAAATTGTCATAGGGGACGGTTTCGGGCAGTTCAGACACCAGATTGGTCAGTTGCACATCGTCGGTGCCATTGGCCACGACCGGTTCATAAAACGCATATATTTGCAGGTAGTAAATCGACACCCCTGCGATGGCTGCTATGATCACAATTGCCCCCGCCATTATTTTACCCATCATGATGTATAGCCCCCTGCCTGGGTTAACACAAAGGCCTCGGCGCATTTGCGGGTTAGATTGCGCACACGGCCAATATAGGCCTGTCGTTCGGTGACCGAAATCACCCCGCGCGCATCCAGAAGGTTGAACAGATGGCTGGCCTTGATCGCCTGATCATAGGCGGGATGCGCCATGACGATGCGACGGCCGGTTTTGGGGTCGATATAATCCTGTGCCAGAATGGTTTCACATTCGGATTCGGCATCTTCAAAATGTTTGAGCAGAATATCGGTGTTGGCAACATCGAAATTCCAGCGGCTGTATTCCTGTTCGGTCTGACGGAAGATATCGCCATAGGTGAGCGGGATCGGCGCGTCCGGGGCATTGAACGGCATATCCATCACGTGATCAACGCCAAGAACATACATCGCGAGACGTTCAAGCCCGTAGGTAAGTTCACCCGACACCGGCGCGCAGTCTTGACCGCCGACCTGTTGGAAATAGGTGAATTGCGAGACTTCCATGCCGTCGCACCAGACCTCCCATCCTAATCCCCAAGCGCCAAGAGTGGGTGATTCCCAATCGTCTTCGACAAACCGGATATCATGGAGATCCATATCAATGCCAATGGCCGCAAGCGAGCCAAGATAGAGATCCTGAAGATTGGGCGGGCTGGGTTTGATCAGCACCTGATATTGGTAATAATGTTGCAGGCGGTTGGGGTTTTCCCCGTAACGCCCGTCGGTGGGACGGCGCGAGGGCTGCACATAGGCGGCGGCCCAAGGCGTTGGCCCCAAAGAGCGCAGAGTGGTGGCCGGGTGAAATGTGCCGGCGCCGACTTCGATATCATAGGGTTGCAAAATCGCACAGCCATTAACGGCCCAATAGGATTGCAACGCAAGAATAATCTCTTGGAAACAACGCGGTTTGGCCGGCCCGGTGGCGGGCTGTGCGATGCTTGATATCGGGGTCTCGGACATATGTGTCACCTGTGTCTTTGCGGAACCTGGACCGATAGGAATATCGGGGGCTGCGCGCGCCTTATTTACGGCGGGACTTTGGCGGGGTCAATTGCGCACACGTCATTTCACCAGAAGCCATTGCAAATGATGGGTTGCGGTCAAACGGGCGTGCAGCGTGACCTCAGTATCGACATTAATCGTAAATTTCCGGCTGTTACATTTATTTTAATGCACCCGCGCGAGGATTTGATAAAAGAACCTGAAGGAAAACCCGGAAACACAACAGTGTGCGGGGCAATAGGGTAAGGGTAACAAGATTCATGACGCGCATTTTTACGGCATTTTTTCTAACAGCTTTCATTTCTTTTTCGGGGTTGGTCTCGGGTTCGGGCGGCGCATTGGCGCAAGATCAGGACATCGCATGGGTTCAAATCGAATCCCAACCATCGCTTGCCAGCGCCCAAGCCAGTATTCGCAGCTATAGCGCCAAATTGGCCGACGTGAACGGCTTCTCTCTGGGCGGGGGATGGTATGGCATCGCACTTGGCCCCTATACCAGCGAGGACGCGGCAGAGGTTTTGCGGGTCTATCGTTCAGAAGGATCCATCCCGCGCGACGCATTTATTGCATTTTCGGTGAATTATAAGCAGCAATTTTGGCCAATCGGGGCAAATTTGCTGAATTTGGAACTGGCGGCACAGCCAGAACCGGCAGACCCGGAAAATCAGGCCGAACCTGAAACCTCCGTTGCGGTGCAAGACCGTGACGCACCGGACGAAACCAAACGTCAGGCGCGACAAAGCGAGGCCCTTCTTAATCGGGACGAACGCAAGGACCTGCAAAGATTGCTTCAGTGGGCCGGATTTTACACCTCGGCAATTGATGGTGCATTCGGACGTGGCACGCGTGGGTCAATGGCGGCATGGCAAGAAGCCAACAATTACGAAAGCACCGGCATTTTGACCACCCGCCAACGTAGTATTCTGCTGGATCAATATAATGCGATTCTTGATGGCCTCGGGATGGATATGGTGGTTGATACCGCTGCAGGTATCGAGATGATGATGCCCACCGGCGTGGTGAAGTTCGACAAATATGAATCACCTTTTGCCCATTACAGCGCCAGCGGTGATTTGGCGGCCAAAGTATTGTTGATCTCGCAAACCGGTGACCAAAACACATTGTTTGGCCTATACGACATCATGCAAACCCTTGAAATTGTGCCAAAAGATGGCGAACGCAATCGCGGGGACACGGCCTTTACCCTCGTCGGGGAAAACGCACAGATGATTTCGCATACCGAAGTGTCGTTGCGCGATGGCACGGTAAAGGGATTTACCCTGATCTGGCCTGCGGGGGATGAAGAACGGCGCACGCGTCTTCTTGCGGAAATGAAAGCCAGTTTCGGACGCATCGACGGCGTTCTTGATCCGGCGGCAGGGTCGGACGAGGCCCAAAGCATTGATCTGGTGTCGGGACTTGAAATCCGGCGGCCAAAAATGTCGCGTTCGGGGTTTTATGTCGATCAAAACGGCACCGTGGTCACGGCGTTGGCGACCGTGGGCAGTTGCAGCAAGATCACCATTGAAGACGATATCGAGGCCGAAGTTGTTGCCTCGGATAACACATTGGGAATCGCGGTGCTGCGGCCTTTGAACGCCTTGGTGCCGGTGTCTGTGGCAGTATTCCAGCAATCGGTGCCCCGCCTCCAGAGCCAAATTTCGGTGGCGGGATATTCGTATGAGGGCGTATTGGGCGCACCGACAATGACCTTTGGGGTCTTGGCGGATCTAAAGGGTTTGCGCGGCGAAGCCACCCTTAAGCGGTTAGCGCTTGCCGCCCTTCCGGGGGATACCGGCGGGCCGGTCTTTGATGCCGGCGGTGCGGTTCTCGGGATGTTGCTTCCGGCGGATACCAATGGGCGCACCCTGCCCGACGGAGTAAGTTTTTCAGCCAACTCCGATGCGATTCAAGCGGTTCTGAACACCGCCAGCCTCGGCAGTCAAACCACCGATATTCTAAGCCAGATAGCGCCGGAAGATTTGGCCATATCGGCGTCGGGCATGACGGTTCTGGTGAGTTGCTGGTAAGGCCTATTTAGGCCTGCAAGCCTTTCTATTGACGTATGAATTTGCGGCGCGGCCCCTGTTTAACAACGGGGGCCGTTTTGTTTACGATGTTTAAAATTTGATGAATTTCACCCGGCTCAAACCGCTATTGTTAAGGAAATCGAAACACTTCCTAACGCAATGTTACCTTATCAGGTGTGGGGCGTGATTTGGCGAAAGCCATAGGTGAGTGGAGTTAATTCATGTCTAAATTGCATCTCGGCCCGATCGGGGCGCTGGTGGTTTTTCTGGCGGCAAACGTCGCCCCTTCGGTCGCGACGGCACGGGTTTTCGCCACGTTGTTTCCAGTCGAGGAACAAAGCACACCACTGGGCGCGAGCTGGGTGAAATACCTGCCTCCGGTGGGGTATGTCGGCGAAAACTGGACCCATCCCAACGGTTGCGCCTATGCCCGCAATGGGCGGCGCGACCGCGAGATTTGGGTATTGAAACGCGGTGTGGATTATTTGAATTGTGCATCCATCATCGCGCAAGCCGGGCACCTAGAGGCGTATTAACGCCGGATAAGACCAGTTGTATCAATATGTTAGGGTTTGATCTGTGGGGTTACACGGATCATTGTCGGACCTTCGGCGCGCAATGCGTGCTGGACCGCTTTTGAAAGTTGGGCCATGTCAGATGGTTCAACAGATTGCGCGCCGAAGGCCTCTGCGAGTTTCAGGAAATCGGGATTTTGCGCGATCACCGCATTGGGCGCAATTTGCGAACGCACCATCGAATCCTCTATTTCCTTGAGCTTGCCATTATCCCAAAGGATGATCGGCAGCGGCAGGCCAAGTTCCACCGCGACGCCCAATTCCTGCATGGTGTAATGAAAACCGTAATCACCAACGAGCGCTATCGTCGGCGCGCCTTTGCGGGCGATAGCCCCACCAATAGCCGCCGGCAAAGCATAACCAAGCGTGCCAAATCCAAACGGGTGATGCCAGTGGTTGGGGCGGGTCATGTCCCAGACTTCTTTACCAACATAGGCGATCTGCGTCATGTCTGAGAAAATCATGGTATCCTCAGGTAGGGCCGCACGCAAAGTGTCGATGATCGGCACAATACCGGGGCGCGCGGCATCGGTTTCCGCACGCCAACGGGTGCGGGCATCGGTGATTTCGCCAGCCCGCCAATCAGTGGTTTCGGGCGTGTCAAAAAGCGCCAGAAGCGACGTGACAAAAGCGCCCGCATCGCACTGAATGACCTCGGTAATGGTCTGCATATCGCTTAGGGATTGTGGGGCGATGTCGACCCGGATCATCGGGCAATCGTGGCCAAGGGCATCGCGCCAGAGGTCGACTTCGGCGAGTTCGGTGCCGATGGCAATCACCAGATCGGATTTGGCAAAAATATCGGCGCTGCCCGGTTTGGCAAGATAGGCCCCGAAATTGAGCGCATAATCAGGGGCAACGAGGCCGCGCGCGGCATAGGTGGTAAAGGCGGCGGCACCGGTGTTGGCCAGCAGTTGATTGACCTCCGAAACCTGCGCGGATTGCGCCGCACCGCCGCCAAAAACGAACACCGGCAAGCGGGCGGATTTGAGAGCGGCCGCAATGGCCGAGAGATCGGGGGCGGGTGCGTTACCGGTCAAGGTCGGGCGCGCATCTGGGGCGGGTTCGGCCTCGGCCCCCAATACGGCGATTGGCACCTGTATATGTTTGGGGCGTGGGCGGGCGGTTTCAAATTCGGTCAGGGCACGGTCGATCAACGTGTAGGCAGCGTTTGCGGTCAGGGCCGTGTGCGACCAATCGCAAACGGTCGCAGCCGCCGCTTCCTGATCAAGCATTTGATGAAGCTGGCCCTTTTTGGCGGCGACTTCGTCAAGGCACGAGGACAGAACCAACATGGAAACCGAATCAGAATAGGCCTGCCCCATCGCCGTCATGATATTGCACAGACCCGGGCCGGTGATCACATAGGCCACCCCCGGTTTGCCGGACGCGCGCGCATAGCCATCGGCCATGAAACCGGCACCTTGTTCGTGACGGGCCAGAACATGGGTAATTCCGGCCTCCTCGATGCCTCGATACATCTCGACATTATGCACGCCGGGAATGCCAAAAATCGTGTCAACGCCACGCGCCTTGAGCATATGCGAGATTTGTGCGCCGAGTGGGCGGGTTTGCGGGGATGTCATGTTAAGCTCTCCAGAAGTTTGGCATAAATAGGACGAAAACAACCAGCAATTCCAACCGGCCGATAAACATCGCCGCGATCAGAAGCCATTTGGCGGTGTCATTTAGGGGGGCAAAATTGCCGGACGGGCCGATGATATCTCCAAGGCCCGGACCGATATTTGCCAAAGCGGTGGCCGCCCCCGAAATCGAGGTGACAAAATCAAGCCCGGTCAACGAAAGCCCAACCGCAAACACCCCCATCGTGACCGTGAAAAACACGAAGAACGACATCACCGAACTCAGCACATCTTCACTTATGCGGGCGCCGCTATATTTGGGCACAAAAACCCCGTGGGGCGCGCGAATTTTGCGCATCTGCGCGCGGATCGAGGAAAACAAAATCTGGTAGCGGAAAATTTTGATCGAACAGGCGGTAGAACCAGCGCAACCGCCGATAAGACCGATGAAAAAGAACATGGTGACCACCAGATTCCCCCAGAGCATATAGTCAACGCTCGCGTATCCAGTGCCGGAAATCAGGGAAGTAATGTTAAACAGAGCTTCACGAAAAGATTGTTCCCAGTGTTGGGGGAATACATGGAAAAGGATCACCCACGTCACCGCAACCAGCACGATGATTGTCATCAGGAAGGTGCGCACCTGTGCGTCGCGATGCAAGGCACGGGTATTTCCGTTGAGGATTTGAACGTAGCGCACAAAGGGCAATGCGGCGAGGATCATGAAAATAGAGGCGACATATTCCAAAGGCCCCGAGAAGGTTCCGAACGACGCGTCATAACTTGAAAATCCGCCGGTCGAAACGGTGGTCAACGCGTGAATCGTGGCATCAAATGCCCCCATCCCGAGCGCATAATAGGACAGGTTACAGGCCACGGTGATACCCACATAGATCACCGAAATCTGGCTCGCGATTGCGGTGGCACGAGGAAGTATTTTTCCCATTGTATCAAAGGCTTCACTTCGGAAAATCTGCATTCCACCGACCCGAAGTTCGGGCAGGAAAACCATCGCGACAACGATGATCCCGATGCCGCCAAGCCATTGCAGGATCGCGCGCCACAGCAATATCCCCTTGGGCAGATCGTCAAGCCCGGAAATAACGGTGGAGCCGGTGGTGGTCAGGCCTGACATGGCCTCAAAAAACCCATCGACAAACCGCAGATCGGTTTCGCCCAACACAAAAGGAAGCGCACCAAAAATCGGGAGAGCCAGCCAAACACCCGACGTCAACAGGAAGGTTTGTTGAATACTAAGCCCCTCTTTCACGCCATTTTGACACGACAGCGCCACCAATCCCCCAACGAGGAAAGTGAACAAGGCAGAGGTGGCAAATACCGGCCATTGGTCGCGCCCTTCGGCAATATCGACCAGCATCGGCAACAGCATCGTCAACCCCAGGGCAGCGACCAAAAATCCGATAACATATCCAACGGGGCGTAGATCAAACATGGGCGCAGGGTTGGCTGCGCGGAGGGAAACTGTCAAGGGCTGGAAGCGACAGCAGAGTTGTTATGCGCGCCAAAAAAGGGCGCGATTACCCAACGTGGAACAGGGTGTTAAACAGTTTTGGATCAAGGCTCTGGCTGGCGAAGGTATCGCCTTCGGTAAGCACCGACACGGCATCATGGGAATGTAGGCTTTCCTGGTGCGAGGCCATGATGCGGAAATCGCCAATACAGGGGTCGGCCTGTAGGTGTTCGCAAAACAGGCGTGTGGCATCTTCGACAAAGATCGGATTGGCGGCGTTCAATTCGGCAAAGGCCTGTTCGTCTTCGCGTTTGACCATGACTTGGGTTTCGGTGGGGACAGCGTCGCGGGCGAGATCAATCAAATCTTCGAACCACAGGCAATCGCCGGGCAGGACCTGCACCGAAATACGGGCCACCGAGCGTTGCGAATGGGGTGTAGCAAGTTGGCCGCGGGTATTGCGCGCATGTTCGGCCAATTCGAGTGAACAAGGGCAGGTCGACGAATAAACATAGTCAAAATGGATGTATTTTTGACGCTGACCATTGGTTTCGATCAATTCGAGGGCGATGTCGTAATATTGATACCCCGAGAGACCCGAGCGCAGGGATTCGATTTTGGCAGGGTAGGAAAACCGCATCTGGATACGGGCATCGAAACTCTCCAGATCGGTCATATAATCGTCAAGCGCGGCCTCGATCACTTCGAAACTAAAGGTGCGTTCGGCGTGTTTGTAGAAACTGCGCATGATGCGCGACATGTTGATGCCCTTTTTTCCGGCTTCAAGGCTTACCGTGCCGGTCACCGAGGTTTCCAGTGTCAGATCTTGACCGTCGCGCGTATGAAACCGGATCGGCAGGCGAAAATTCGAGATACCTACGTGTTGAATAAGCTGCTTTGCCCCACGGATCAGGCTACTTGGGCCATTTTGCAGGTCAGGCATCGACGCCTTGTAGGCCACATCAGGGGTGAAATCATGCGGGTAAGTGTTGGCCAAAAGCGGTGTATTGAGCAGCGTATCATGTGGCAAAAGGCGTGCAACGGCTGGATCGAGATCGGCGATTTCTTCGGGGGATACGCGGACGGCCCAAGCCCGCAGTTTATCAAGCGCATCTCTGGCATCTGCGGTTTCTTTCGCAGTGGGTTGTGTCGTCGTCTTTGGATTTTGAATATTCATCGCGTTGCCCTTTTTCCCGTCGCCCAGTTCCCGTTCGCCAGACCAACTTAAGAGGTAATAGTCCGATTTACCAATTTTACGCCGAAATAAATTTTAGGGGGGCTGGTAAAATCAGCTACAGGTTTGCACAACTTCATACATCACCGGTTCGAAACTCTTGCACATTTCGTTGATTTTGCGATTGCGTACGCGCATTTCATCGGTGCGCAACATGGCCTGAAAATCTTCACGGCGTCGCCATTGTGAATAATTTGCAATCCGCGTTTGCGCGTCGTTCACATGCAGCGCGGCGGAAATAAAACCGGGTTGGTTTGAAATAAAACTGTCGTAGGCGTCGCGCAGCGCATCCAGCAGATCCTCGCAGGTGCCCGGTGTCATTTCAAAGGTGGTAATGACCGTTTGATAGTCTTTGGTAGTGGTGATTGTGAGCATCTGCTTTCTCCCATTTTGCACAACAGTGTAGCACTTCTGTCGTTAACCGCAAATTATGATGTATTAACAACAGGGTGATTCAGAGAAAGTGGGATTATCGTTCTGCCGCGATGATCTCGACTGCCTTTGCGCGGTTATCCTGTACGAGTTCAATCGCCCTGGTTGGTGATTTTGCGATGCGTTTGAGCAGGGTGATAGCGGCGCTGGT
>JAUZRV010000307.1 GCA_030950105.1 Rhodobacterales bacterium
TCAGGGCTTTGTTCAGAGATTCCTTAATGCTGCCTCAACCCTTCTTTGCCATACTGCCCCAAACCATATGGGGCCAGACATGAACCTTTACACTTGTTCGATCGATCTAAAAGACAGCGCCAAGGCGTTGGTTTTCGCCCATTCTGTCGAAATGTGGATGGATCACCTGCTTGCAAAGGGGGTGATCAACGCTTGGCAGTTGTTCCGTTGCAAGCTTAACCTTGCCTCGGACAACCACCGTGATTTTCTACTCAACATCGCGGTCACCGACCTTACACAACTTGACCGCGCCTTTCGCATTTCGGGCAGTTTGGACGACAAAACCGATCAACTCTATCATGCCGTTCATGACATGATATCCGCAACCGATTTTGGTCTGTTCCGCCCCTACCCAGACGATGAACGCGCCGAACGTATGGCGCTGTTATAAAACGATTATAACTTGTAAATCCCGCGAAATTTATCCTCGACATAATCAAGCAACGGGCCTTCGGTCGGTTGCGTGCCAATCGCCCGTGAAATCACCTCATGCGGGGTATAAAGCCCACCATATTGCTGCACATTTTCGCGTAACCATGCGGTCGCTGGTTTCAAATCACCATCGGCAAGCTGCCCGTCAAGATCAGGCACCGCATCACGCAACGCCCCGTGCAAACATCCCGCATACACATTGCCCAGCGAATAGGTGGCGAAATATCCAAACAGGCCCACGGACCAATGCACATCTTGCAAACACCCATTTGATGGCTTGTCGACTTCAAACCCGAAATCCGCCTTGAACCGGTCATTCCATGCGCTTTCCAGATCGGCCACCGCCAAATCGCCGGAAATCAACGCCCGTTCAAGATCAAACCGCAACATCACATGCAGATTATACTGCACCTCATCCGATTCAGTGCGAATATACCCCTGTTGGAGACGGTTCACCGCGCCATAAAACGCGTCTTCGCTATCAATGCCGAAATCCCCGAAAACATCGCGCATCCGCCCATAGAGCCATCCGGTAAACGCCCGGCTCCGGCCCAGTTGATTTTCATAAATCCGGCTCTGGCTTTCATGCACGCCCATGGACACGCCCTGCCCCAACGGCGTCAATAAATGTGCTTTATCAATGCCTTGCTCGTAACATGCATGGCCCACTTCGTGGATGGTCGAATAGAGACAGTTAAACGGGTCATCGGCGCTGGTGCGGGTGGTGATACGCACATCTTCGCCTGACCCGGAACTAAACGGATGCACCGCCTTGTCCACACGCCCGCGCGACATGTCATATCCAAACACTTTGGCAAGCTCGCGGGTGAGCTTCATTTGCTTGCTTTCGTCGAAATTACCGCTCAGCGCCTTGGGCGCATCGGCATCTAAAATCGCATTGCGCAAATCCACCAAACGGGGCCGCAACGCCGCAAACATCGCGTCAAGATCACCGGCAACCGCGCCCGGTTCATAGTCATCGAGCAGCGCATCATAAAGATCACCACCATTGGCCAACGCTGCGCCTTCTTCACGTTTCAACGCCACAACCTGTTCAAGAACCGGCACAAATGCGGCGACATCTTCGTTGGCGCGGGCCTCGGCCCATTGCCCTTGGGCGCGGCTGGTCACCATCGCCAACTCCGTCGCCAATTCCACCGGCACCCGCGAAATCCGTTCAAAAGAACGGCGGATATGGCGCATATTGGCGCGCCCGACCGCATCAAGCCCCGCATCGTCAATATCTGAAAGCCAATCCCCAAGCCGCGCATCGGTGCGCCGCGCATGAAGAACCGCCTGCATCGCGCCACTTTCTTCGGCCCGTTGCCCGACCGCACCGCGCGGCATCATGGTTTCCTGATCCCAACCAAGCCGCCCCGCGACCTGTCCCAACGCCTCGGTTTGGCGCTGATAGGCCATCAAATCATCATATGCAGACATTATTTTCCCTCTCTGATCGAACTTGCGACCGGATATTGCGTCAAAAACCGCGCCCGCAGGATCAACACCCACGTAATTGCGGCCAAAATCTGATGAAGAATCGCCACCTGCCACGGTGCCCCCATCATCACTGTTGTAATGCCAAGGATCACCTGCAATAGCAGCGCCCCAAAGGCAAAATGAAACGCCCGCGCGGTGCGGTAATGCGCCGATTTTCGCCTGCGCAACCAGACCACAATCGCAAACGCCAACAGAGCATAGCCAACCATGCGATGCACAACTTGCACCAAGCCGGGATTTTCAAAGAAATTGCGCCACGCCGGCGTGAGTATCATCGCATCCGGCGGCACAAATTGCCCGCCCATCAACGGCCAGTCGGTAAACGAACGCCCCGCGTCAATTCCCGCAACCAGCGCCCCGATCAGGATTTGCAGAAACGTAAAATGTAACAACCCCGTAGACAGCCCGAATAGTTTTCCTTCTCGCGCACGCCGCGCCTGCATCAGATCGCGTTCACTGCGCCCCAACAGGAAAATATACCACGCAATAAACCCAAGAATGATAAACCCGAGACCCAAATGCGTGGCCAACCGATAGGATGCCACATCAAGCATCCCCGCGCCAAGCCCGGAAGACACCATCCACCAGCCAACAGCCCCCTGAAGCCCGCCAAGCGCCCCGATCCAGATCAACCGGCCCGTCCAGCCAACGGGAATTTTACGCGCCACAAGAAACCCGAAAAAACCAATGGCCCAAACCAGACCAATCACTCGACCCAATTGCCGGTGTCCCCATTCCCACCAATAAATCGCTTTAAAATCAGAGAGTTCCATCCATGCATTTTGGACTTTAAATTCGGGGATCGCCTGATATTTGGCAAACTCCGACGCCCAGTCCGCAACATTCATCGGAGGAATAGCACCACCAATCACCCGCCATTCCGTGATCGACAGACCGCTATCGGTCAGGCGAGTCAAACCGCCAACCAAAATCATGACCAACACCATCGCAAACAGCAGAATCAACCAAATGCGAATACCGCCACGTGCGCCCTGATTGCCCTGATCAATCATCCCGCCAACGGGTTTGGGCTTTTCGGCCAAATCCTGTGCATCGTCGGTGATTTCTTCAAAAATACTGCGTTTTTTGCTCATGTCCTGTCTCCGCTTGCCCTACAATAGGTCGCAAAACACGCCCCCACAACCACCGAAAATGCGCTAATCGCCGCGTTCCTTCCAGCGCACCATCTGGCGCAAAATACCGTGCAACATCTGCACATCTGCGCCGGTCAATGACATCCTGCTCCAGAAATTGCGCAGATTGATTTTCATCCCGTGGGCCTTGCCTTCGGGAAAAAAGAATCCCGCCGTTTCAAGGCGCTGTTCATAATGCTCGGCCAACTTTTCGACCTCGACGCCGTTCGCCCATCCGGTTTTGTGCATTTCCATGGTTTCGGCCACGATTTCAACAGTTTGCCGCCGCCATTCATAAGCCGTGAGCAACACCGATTGCGCCAAATTCAGGCTGGCAAAATCGGGATTAACCGGAATCGAGATGATCGCATTGGCCCGCGCGACATCGGCATTTTCCAATCCGGCGCGTTCCGGCCCAAAGAGAATGGCAACTTTCTCGCCTGCCGCAACCTTCTTGGCTGCCAATGCCATCGCCGCTTCCGGGCTAAATACCGGCTTGGTCAATCCGCGCACCCGCGCCGTTGTGGCAAATGTGAACGTGCAATCGCCCAACGCACCGGCCAGATCTTCAAATACTGTCGCCTCGTCAAGAAGCCGCCCCGCCCCGCTTGCCATCGCCACCGCATTCGGGTTTGGCCACCCGTCGCGCGGTGCCACAATCCGCATCCGGTCCAGCCCGAAATTCCACATTGCGCGGGCGGCTGCACCGATATTTTCCCCCATCTGCGGCCGCACCAAAACCATTGCCGGTTGGAGATTGTGAACTGTCATATCGCACCCCTGTTCTTGCCGCCCCTACGCTGGACATGCCTTAAAGCGACCTAGTGCCTGCGCGCAATCTCCACAATGGTCAAACCCGGTTTTCCACGTTATGAGCAGTTAGAAATTCAGAAAAAGGTGCGAGTTATGACCGAAATAGAACAACCGCAAATCTATTTGATCACCCCGAACGAAATTGATTTGGCCGAATTCACCCCGCGCCTCGCCGCTGTGCTCGATACCCATCCCGTGGCCTGTGTCCGTCTCGCCCTGTCAAGTCGCGAAGAAAGCCAAATTACCCGTATTGCCGATGGTTTGCGTGAAATCACCCATGCGCGCGATGTTGCATTGGTGATCGAAAACCATGTTTTGCTGGTGGATCGCCTCGGGCTTGATGGGGTGCATCTTTCGGATGGGGCGCGCTCAGTGCGTGCAACCCGTAAAACACTTGGCGCGGACGCCATTGTTGGCGCATTTTGTGGCCCAACCCGCCACGATGGCATCAGCGCCGCCGAAGCCGGAGCCGATTACGCCAGTTTCGGCCCCATCGGCCCCTCACCATTGGATGACGGGACAGTTGCCGACCTTGAATTGTTTCAATGGTGGTCTGAAATGATCGAAGTTCCGGTTGTTGCCGAGGGCAATTTAAACGTTGACTTGGTGCGCAACTTGTCTCCCTACACCGATTTTTTCGCCTTCCAGGACGAGATATGGATGCAAAACGATCCGGTGAAATCGTTGAGCAGTTTCATCGCCGCCTTTGCCTAAAGCCGATTGGATTTCCTGAATCCGGGCAAGTGCAACACGCTTTAGGGAATCTCTGAACAAAGCCCTGATTTCCGTGCTATAATTCTGGCAGCACTTACGGGAGAATTGGCATTGAAACAGCAGAGTTTTTCGTCACTTGAGCAGGCCTACAAGAAGAA
>JAUZRV010000308.1 GCA_030950105.1 Rhodobacterales bacterium
ACTTGCATAGCGACCAAAATCTCGGTCATATTTGCGGCGGGTGATTTCAGTCCAAGCCATCGTGATCTCCTTCGAATCTTGTCAATCCGATTGAAACACAGCTTATTGAAATCACTCAATTAGTTTCCGATCAGCCTCTCAAGGCTTGCATAAAACGCCGCGTTCTGTGCCAACCGGCGTTTGCCTTGCGCGACAATCGTATCTGCCCCGCGGATTTTCATGAATTTTTCCAGCGTATAGCGGAAACTTTTCTGGTTGCGATCCGCCTTGATGGTGCGGGTGGCATAGCGTGTTCCGGCCAAAGCCGCCAACCCGGTTTTTTTCACGCCTGCACGTTTGGCCTCGCGGGCGAATTCGACCTTCCACGCCTCGAAACCGGCGCTGGTATTGCCGCAGGTCGCGGCGAATCCGGGGGATGCGATCAAAAAAGAAACGGCAACGAGGGCGGGTTTGAATAAACTGGGCATGAAATGCTCTCCGAAAATAGTGACGTGGGGCAGTGTAGCGCCACCAACCCAAAGACGCAAAGACAACTCTACACAAAAAAGGCGCCCCCAAAGGGACGCCTGATTTTCATGGTGGAGATCACCACCGTGTTTCTGCGATTAGCAGCTGTAATACATGCCGAATTCAACCGGATGCGGCGTGTGCTCGAACAATTCAACTTCTTCCATTTTCAGGTCGATATAACCGGCAATCTGGTCACGGGTGAACACGTCGCCCGCCACGAGAAAATCCATGTCGGCCTCAAGTTCGGTCAATGCTTCGCGCAACGATCCGCAAACCGTCGGGATATCGGCCAATTCTTCGGCCGGCAGATCATAGAGGTTCTTGTCCATCGCTTCGCCGGGGTCGATCTTGCTTTTGATACCGTCAAGACCGGCCATCAAAAGGGCTGCAAAACACAGGTAAGGGTTTGCCGCCGGATCAGGGAAACGCGCCTCGACCCGTTTGGCTTTGGGCGATTCTGTCCATGGAATACGCACACAACCGGAACGGTTACGCGCCGAATAGGCCCGCAAAACCGGGGCTTCAAAGCCGGGGATCAGACGTTTATAGCTGTTGGTCGCCGGATTGGTGAACGCGTTCAACGCTTTGGCGTGCTTGAGAATGCCGCCAATGAAATATAGCGCTTCCTGTGACAGGTCGGCATATTTATCGCCTGCAAAAACCGGCTTGCCGTCTTTCCAGATCGACATGTTTACGTGCATGCCGGTGCCGTTGTCGCCATAGATCGGCTTGGGCATAAACGTCGCGGTTTTGCCATAGGCCTGTGCCACATTGTGGATCACATATTTGTATTTTTGCAGCTCGTCCGCCTGAAACGTCAATGACCCGAAAATCAAACCCAATTCGTGCTGACAGGACGCCACCTCGTGGTGATGTTTGTCCACTTTCATGCCCAGACGTTTCATTGTCGACAACATTTCGGACCGGATATTCTGCGCGTCATCGGTCGGGGTTACCGGGAAATATCCACCCTTAAGGCCGGGGCGGTGGCCGCTGTTGCCCATTTCATATTCGGTGTCGGTGTTCCACGACGCATCCATCGCATCCACTTCATAGGATACTTTGTTGATCGAATTGGAAAAACGCACATCGTCAAACAGGAAAAATTCGGCTTCTGGGCCCATATAGGCGACATCACCGATACCGGTCGATTTCAAATAGGCTTCGGCTTTTTGCGCTGTGCCACGCGGGTCGCGTTCATAGGCCTCGCCGGTGTCCGGCTCAACGATTGAACAATGCATGCACAATGTTTTTTCCGCATAAAACGGATCAACATAGGCGCTGTCGGTGTCCAGCATCAATTTCATGTCCGAATTTTCGATAGATTTCCAACCAGCGATGGAAGACCCGTCAAACATGAAGCCCTCGTCGAGGAAATCTTCGTCCACCAGATCGGCAACGACTGTCACATGCTGCAACTTGCCGCGCGGATCGGTGAACCGCACATCCACATATTCAATGTCTTCGTCTTTGATTTGCTTGAGAACTGCCTTGATGCTCATTCCCTTGATCCTTCTCTTGGGTTTTCGATATAATTAAAGCGCGTCCGAACCGGATTCACCGGTGCGGATACGAATGGCTTGCTCAACGGTGGAAACAAAAATCTTTCCATCGCCGATTTTATCGGTTTTGGCCGCGTCGACAATGGCTTCAATCGCGCCATCGACCTGATCATCGTCCAATACGATTTCAATTTTCACTTTGGGCAGAAAATCCACCACATATTCGGCACCACGATACAATTCGGTATGCCCCTTTTGCCGGCCAAAGCCCTTGACCTCGATCACGCTCAACCCCTGAACGCCAACATCCTGTAGCGCCTCTTTAACCTCGTCCAGTTTGAACGGTTTAATGATTGCTTCGATTTTTTTCATGTTGGCCTCCTGATGGAATCACGTGGATTTATCTCGTCACGCGGTGAAGATCACTTCTCATGCGCCCCCACAATTGACTATGATTGTGTAGGGTGTTCGGGCAGGGCGGATTCGCCTCGATAATCCGCAAGCGCCTAAAAATTAGGCGATTTGCTCACATCTTGGGCGAAATTGAATCGGAATGGGTTAAATTCATGACTGAGCTGCTAACCGCCGCGCAAATGCGAACAATTGAACAGGCCGCCATCGACAGCAGCGAAGTCATCGGTCTTGAGCTAATGGAGCGCGCCGGTCGTGGAGTGGTTGAGGCCATTTTCGAAGAATGGCCGGAGTACAAAACAGCGCCGCAAAGTGCCGCTATTTTTTGCGGCCCCGGCAATAATGGCGGTGATGGGTTCGTCGTGGCACGGCTGTTGCGCGTGTTGGGATGGGAGGTGCAGGTATGGTTGTATGGCGAGGTTGATAACCTGCCGGCGGATGCACGCGTTAATCATAATATTTGGGTGACAATGGGCGATGTTAAGCCTTTGGACGAAACAGAGTTTAGACGTGGTCCCAATCCTGCGATTTATGTTGATGCGATTTTTGGTAGTGGGTTATCGCGCCCGCCAGAAGGAGACTTGGCAAATTTTTTGCGCTACCTTGGCGGGGCTGGAGGGGATCGGGCGCATTATCAGTTACGGCTCGTGGCGATCGATGCCCCGTCGGGTCTTTGTCTGGATAGCGGGCGCGTTCTGGGGCGTGCTTCGCAGTTTGCATTATATAATTCAATCCCGCTTTGCCGCCTGACGGTAACATTCGATAGTCCAAAAACGGGGCATTTTCTTGCAGATGGGCCAGAGAGTTGTGGCAAACTGCAT
>JAUZRV010000309.1 GCA_030950105.1 Rhodobacterales bacterium
AAAAAACTCGCGCTTGGTCCGCTTCTTCTTGTAGGCCTGCTCAAGTGACGAAAAACTCTGCTGTTTCAATGCCAATTCTCCCGTAAGTGCTGCCAGAATTATAGCACGGAAATCAGGGCTTTGTTCAGAGATTCCCTAGCCACAGAGATATTGATGAACCGTTGATAGGCGGCACAAATCCACCGTGCCAAATTCCTATAAAGCCGATTTTATCGCCTTGTTTACAGGGGTTTGTGAAAAATCCGGCAGCAGTTTATTAAACTTGTCCGCATTGAGATGATGCGGCGTATTCCACAGATACCGCATTTCAAAAAGCCCTTTGAGGGTCGGCATAAACGGTTGCACGAGCCGCAATGGCCCCCATGCCATTTTCCTGAGCTTGACCGGCCCGCCCGTCACTTCGGCAATTTTTTCCGCAATCTGGTCACCGGTCAACGTGTATCCGGGAAAGGGAATATCCTCGAACCGCGCCAGTTGCGCACGTTTTTCCGACAATTGCACCGCGGCACGGGCAAGATCGGGTAAATACCCCCACGCATGGGCAATATCGCTACGTCCGGGATAGGTGAAAACACCTTTGCCCAGTTTCTTGATCATAATCAGGTCAAACCAGTTACCCGAATGAATCGTATCTATATAGTCACCCGCCCGAAGCACAATCGTGCGCACCCCGTCCCGTTTATACGCCGCTTCCATTTCAATGCGCAGCCGCCCCAACGGGTTTTTCGCGCCATGTGGCGTCTTTTCTCCCCAGGGGGCCGGTGTCTGTTCACCAAAGACATAGACATTCCCGGGCACGATCACGGTTGCATCATTGGCCAATGCCGCCGCGCGAATTTTCGCATGCATATCGGGCAATAAATCCGCCCATTTGTGATATTCCGGATTCCACGCCGCCACGATCACATCCGCCCCGCGCGCGGCATCCATCAGATCATCCCGCGCCCGATCGAACTGGCGAACATGCCACCCCGCATCGGCGTAGGCCCTGCTTGCGTTGCGGCCAAAACGGCCAGAGCCGCCCAAGACGAGAACGGTTTGTTGTTTACGATTTGGCATGTGATTTCTCCTTGTTTGAATTCAATTATGTATACCGGGGCCACCTGACATTAAAAATTGCCCTAAATCGTAGATGCTGTATTCATTTATGAATGGATAAACCGCTTCACTCTCTCGACTGGTCGCTGGTGCAGGTCTTTTTGACCGTCGCCGAAACCGGCTCTCTTTCCGCTGCCGCCCGCGCACTCGGGGCAAGCCAACCCACCCTTGGCCGCCAAATCCGCCAGATCGAAGCCAAGCTTTCCGCCGAACTTTTCACCCGCCAACCCCGCGGTCTCACCCTCACCGACACCGGACAAGCCCTCGTCGGCCCTGCCACACGGATGCGCGACGCGATGGCCGAAATCACCATGACCGCAGCGGGCAAACAGACCCGCGTCGAGGGCACCGTGCGCATCACCACAAGCGAGGTTGTCTCCCATTATATCCTACCACCGATCATCGCCCGGATCCGTCAGGCAGAGCCGTTGATTTCGATAGACATCCTACCCTCTGACACCTCCGAAAACCTGTTGTTTCGCGAGGCCGACATCGCCGTGCGCATGTATCGCAGCGAACAGCTTGATATTATCACCCGCAAAATCGGCGACCTCGAAATCGGTGTTTTTGCCGCCAAATCCTATCTTGATCACAATGGCCGCCCCAAAACTGCGATGGAAATGCTCGACTACGACCTTATCGGTTTTGACCGTGTGGAACGTATCATTCGCGGGATGCGCGACCTCGGGATTGATGCCAACCGCGACATGTTTCAAACCCGCACCCACGGGCAGGCGGTCTATTGGGAACTGATCCGCGCCGGCTGTGGCATTGGCATGGCGCTTGCGTTGATCGGCGATATTGACCCCACAGTTGAACGCCTGCATCTTGGCATAGCGATTGACCCGATGCCGGTCTGGCTCGCCACCCACCAAGGGATGCGCCAAACCCCGCGTATTCGTCGCGTCTGGGATATGCTGAATGACGGATTAACGGCCTTCGTTTCTTGACCCTTGCGGCGTCAACCGATAGGCGATTGGGAAACCGACACCCCGATAGCACCATGTAAGGAACCTCGCCATGACCAACCCGACCCTTCTCATTCTTGCCGGTGACGGCATTGGCCCCGAAGTGATGGCCGAAGTGCGTAAAATCATCGACTGGTATGGCGAAAAACGCGACCTGACATTCGACGTCACCGAAGACCTCGTTGGCGGTGCCGCCTATGATAAACACGGTGTTCCTCTGCATGACGACACCATGGCCAAGGCCCAAGAAGTCGACGCCGTCCTTCTCGGCGCGGTGGGTGGTCCTGCCTATGACGATCTTGATTTTTCGGTCAAACCGGAACGCGGGTTGTTGCGCCTGCGCAAGGAAATGGATCTCTATTCCAACCTGCGCCCAGCGCAATGTTTTGATGCCCTCGCCGATTTTTCATCCCTGAAAAAGGACATCGTCGCCGGTCTTGATATCATGATCGTGCGCGAACTTACCTCGGGGGTTTATTTCGGTGAACCGCGCGGCATTTCCATCGTCGATAACGAACGCGTCGGCGTCAATACCCAGCGTTACACAGAATCCGAAATCGCCCGCGTGGCCCGGTCTGCCTTTGAACTGGCGCGCAAACGCGGTGGCAAACTGTGTTCGATGGAAAAGGCCAACGTGATGGAATCCGGCATCCTGTGGCGCGATGTGGTGACCGAAGTGCACGCCGCCGATTATTCCGATATCGAACTGTCACATATGTATGCCGACAATGGCGCCATGCAACTGGTGCGCAATCCCAAACAATTCGACGTCATCGTCACCGACAACCTGTTCGGTGATATCCTGTCCGATTGCGCCGCAATGTTGACCGGCTCGCTTGGCATGTTGCCCTCGGCCTCGCTTGGCGCACCGATGGCCAATGGCCGCCCCAAGGCAATGTATGAACCTGTGCACGGCTCCGCCCCTGACATCACCGGCCAAGGCAAGGCCAACCCGTCGGCCTGTATCCTGTCGTTCGCCATGGCGCTGCGCTATTCGTTCGATCAGGGCGACGAGGCCACCCGCCTTGAACAAGCCGTTGAAAAAGTATTGGCCGATGGTATCCGCACCCCTGATCTTATGGGCATAGACGGTGGCACGCCGGTGACAACGTCCCAAATGGGCGACGCCGTTATCGCCGCCCTCGAGGCAAGCCTTTAGGCCGCGCCCTAATTTTCCACGACCCCACCATTGAATGGGGTCGTGGTTCAAACGGATTGAAAGTGATCAGGCAAGGTCTTGGTCTTGTCGCGATTACGTTCCGGTCTCTCAACTCATTTAAGCGGCCTTTCGTTCGAAAGCCAAGGGGCTTTTACCGCCCAGCGATGAATGCCGCCGCCGTGGATTGTAGAACCCGTTGATGTATTGGAATATCGCCC
>JAUZRV010000031.1 GCA_030950105.1 Rhodobacterales bacterium
GTAACTCGTTGCCATTTCTTATCTCCTTCATAGCAAACATTGCTCGAAAGAGACCGGAACGTAACCGTGACAAGACCATGCAGACAAACGATCCGCGTACGGATCAAGGTTACTTGGTCGTTTGGGGGTCTTGAACTTCGGCTCAACAGCGCCCTCACGCAGGTATTTCTTGATCGTGTTACGAGACAAACCCGTCCGGCGGGCAATCTCCCGAATTGGCATCTCTTCACGCAATGCCCAACGTCGTATTACACTTAAAAATCCCATGTCGATCACTCCATATCTCCCTGAACAAAAGCGCCAGGGTAGTGTGTTTACATGGGTCAATTCTCAGTGAAAATTTATGGGGCTACCGGGTCACCTCTCTGTGCAAATTAACACCGGTACTGTTTCTTGCGGTTTTTACGCGGCGGAATGCAGGCTCTGACTTTGCATTTTCGCAACCAGTCACGCAGGTGGTCTGCGTCATATCCACGATCCACTATGACGGTTGCCCCTTTCCGGACAACCGGTTCAAGGCATTGTCTGGCATGGGAAATATCGGCCTCGTTCCCGCCGGAAACGGTGATGCGAACCGGCCGGCCAGCACCACCGCAGACCAGGTTCAGCTTGCCTCCTCTCGGCGATGCAGGCATCGCCTGCCGGGCAACGATTCAGCCCGCCTTTCGTGCGCCCGATCGCCCGCCCGCCGCCGGTGTTTTTTTTACTCCGTTCGCGGCAGTCCGGTGGGTTTTGACATGGGTCGCGTCCGCCGCCCGGCAGGTGATTGGAACAATCGCCGAGAGGGGATCATCAGCGTTTGAAAATCGGCGTTTTCCTGTGCCAGAGCCTCGAATATCCGCTCGAACACGCCCGCCTCCGACCAGCGTTTGTAGCGGTTGTAGAGGGTCTTGGCCGGGCCGTATTCGGTGGGAACGTCGCTCCAGCGATAACCGCGCTGAAGGCAGAAAATGATCCCCGACAAGATTTTCCGATCATCGGATCGTGCCACGCCGCGCGGCTTGTTCGGCAATAGTGGCTTGATTTTGCTGAATTGTTCTTCCGTTAACCAAAATGTCCCAGGCATGAAACCCTCCCTGTTTCATATCTTGAATCACATTCTGATTTATAGGTCTACGCCCTAGGGATTTCTTTTTCGTGAAAATATCCCCGCCGGAGGCTTTTTACTCTTCTGGTGCTCCAAAAGAGTTTTAATGCCTCCGGCGGGGATATTTGACGAACAAAGATAGAAGAAAGGCCCCGACTATTCTCTGGGCCTTTTGAGTTTAGGCAGATTTGGCGAGATTGCGCAGCACGTAATGCAGCACGCCACCATTTTCGATATATTCAATCTCGACCGCTGTATCGATCCGGCATTTGAGCGTGATCTCTTTCACTGTGCCATCGCCCATTGTTATGGTGGCTGGCACTTCTTGCAGCGGCTGGATGGTGTCGAGGCCCGAGATAGAAACAGTCTCGTCGCCCTTAAGCCCAAGAGATTTGCGGGTGTCATCCTTGGTGAATTCAAACGGGATCACGCCCATGCCAACGAGGTTCGAACGGTGAATGCGCTCAAAATTCTGTGCAATCACGGCTTTGACCCCCAAAAGGGCGGTGCCTTTTGCTGCCCAGTCCCGCGAAGAACCGGCGCCATATTGTTCGCCACCGAAAATCACCAGAGGTGTGCCGGCGGCTTTATGGGCCATGGCGGCATCATAGATTGAGGTTTGATTGCCATCGGGGCCAAGCGTGTAACCGCCTTCAACACCGTCAAGCATCTCGTTCTTGATCCGGATATTGGCGAAGGTGCCGCGCATCATCACCTGATGATTGCCGCGTCGCGATCCATACGAGTTGAATTCGCGCACCGGCACCTGACGGTCGGTCAGATACTGACCGGCGGGTGAAGTATCGGCAAAGGAGCCGGCGGGCGAGATGTGATCCGTGGTGATCATATCGCCCAACACGGCGAGAACCTTGGCATTTTCGATATTGGTAATCACGCCCGGCTCCTTGCTCATCCCTTGGAAGTATGGCGGGTTCTGGATGTAGGTCGATGCGGTCGGCCAGTCATAGGTTTTGGCGTCGGTTGTTTCCACCGCCTGCCATTTTTCGTCGCCTTTGAACACATCGGCGTATTTGGACAAAAACGCCTCGCGGGTCACGGTTTTCTCGACCATTTCCGCTACTTCTTGCGTGGTTGGCCAGATGTCTTTTAGATAGACGTCATTGCCGTTTTTATCGGTGGCAATCGGGTCGGTCGCGATGTTGATATCCATGGTTCCGGCGATCGCATAGGCCACAACGAGCGGTGGAGAGGCGAGGTAGTTGGCGCGCACATCCGGGGAAATCCGCCCTTCAAAATTGCGGTTACCGGATAGAACCGACGTGGCCACCAAATCACCCTCGGTAATGGCTGCCGACAGTTCAGGCTGGATCGGGCCAGAGTTGCCGATACAGGTGGTGCAGCCATAGCCGACCAGATTAAAGCCAAGCGTATCGAGGTCTTTTTGCAGGTCCGCCGCCTCGAGATATGCCGAAACCACCTGTGATCCAGGGGCGAGAGAGGTCTTGACCCACGGTTTGCGGTTGAGCCCCAAAGCGGCCGCTTTGCGCGCCACGAGGCCCGCGCCGATCATCACATAAGGGTTTGACGTGTTGGTGCAAGATGTGATTGACGCAATCACGACCTTGCCGCTTTCCATCGTGTAATCTTCACCCGCAACTGCGATTTCTTTACCCATGGGGCGCTTGAAAGTGTCTTCCATCTCACGCGCGAATGCCGATTTGGCGTCGGTGAGCGCGATGTAATCCTGTGGCCGTTTCGGGCCGGAAATGGCGGGCACAATCGTGCCCATATCGAGATGCAAAGTGGCGGTATAAATCGGCGCATATTCGGCGTCGCGCCAGAAGCCGTTTTCTTTTGCATAGGCTTCGACCAATGCAATCCGGTCTTCGTCGCGGCCAGAAACCCGCAGATAACGCAATGTTTCGTTATCCACCGGGAAGAACCCGCAAGTGGCGCCGTATTCCGGTGCCATATTGGCAATGGTGGCCCGATCCGCAAGCGGCAGCATATCAAGGCCGGCCCCGTAAAATTCAACAAATTTGCCAACAACACCCAGTTCGCGCAGCATTTCAACAACCTTGAGAACCAGATCGGTGCCGGTGGTGCCTTCCATCATTTCGCCGGTCATCTCAAACCCGACAACCTCGGGGATCAGCATGGAAATCGGCTGACCAAGCATGGCGGCTTCGGCCTCGATCCCGCCAACGCCCCAGCCCAGAACCGCCAAACCGTTGACCATTGTGGTATGGCTATCGGTGCCAACCAACGTGTCGGGATAGGCAACATTTGCGCCGTTTTGATCGGTATCGGTCCACACGGTTTGCGCCAGATATTCAAGGTTTACCTGATGGCAAATACCGGTGCCCGGCGGCACAACGCGGAAATTGTTGAACGCTTTCTGGCCCCATTTCAGGAACGAATAGCGTTCGATATTGCGTTCATATTCGCGTTCAACATTGATCGCAAAGGCACGCGGCGTGCCAAATTCGTCGATCATCACCGAATGGTCAATCACCAGATCAACCGGATTAAGCGGGTTGATTTGTTCGGCGTCGCCACCAAGCGCGACAATCCCGTCGCGCATCGCCGCAAGATCAACCACAGCCGGAACGCCGGTAAAATCCTGCATCAAAACCCGTGCCGGACGATAGGCGATCTCGCGCGGGTTTTTACCGCCTTTTTCGGCCCATTCGGCAAATGCGCGAATGTCGTCAACCGAAACTGTTTTGCCATCCTCGAACCGCAACATATTTTCCAGCACCACCTTGAGAGCGGCGGGCAGACGCGAGAAATCGCCCAGACCCGCGGCAGTGGCCGCCGGGATTGAATAATAATCAATAGATTGTGACCCAAGCGTAAGGGTCTTGCGGGTTTTGGCGGTGTCTTGTCCGACGACGATGGGCATAGGGGAGGACCTTCCAGTTTTGCGCAGAAATTATGCTTTGCTTGCCTGCTTTTGAACTATCACAGGCCCGTAATCAAGGGGGATGAGTGAATTGTATACCATTGTATGCAAAAAGACCAGCCGTAAAACAACATCACGTCGTCTCGCGAAACCTTGATTGGCAATTTCAATCCTCTGTGGATAATGTGGCCTGACGTTTGGATTGAGGGAAAGACCAGCCTATGCGCAGATTTTTGGGATTGATTGCCGTTTTTTGGATAGCAGCAAACGGGGCGGCGACGGGGCAATCCCAAAGCTCTGATAACGGTGCCGATTATCCGATTGTGGTTGAGTTATTTACCTCTCAGGGGTGCTCGAGTTGCCCACCGGCGGATGTGCTTTTGCATAAGTTGTCGGCGCGTTCCGATGTGATCACGCTGGCGCTTCATGTGGATTATTGGGATTATATTGGCTGGAAAGATGTGTTTGCCAAACCGGCGTTTACCGAACGCCAACATGCCTATGCGCGCGCCGGAAATCGCCGTTCCGTCTATACGCCGCAAATGATTGTTTCAGGGGTGGATCATGTCGTTGGAAACCGCCCAAAAGATGTGGCCGCCTTGATTGCGCGCCATACCGGGAAAATGGGTGATGTGGCGCTTCGGATTGCCCGCAGTGGCGACAAAATCGACATTAATGTTTCGGCACATCGCCCGATTGAGGGCAAGCTGGTGGTGCAACTGGTGCGCTATATCCCTCGGCAAGTGGTGGCTATCAAACGGGGTGAAAACGCCGGTCGAAACCTTAGCTATTCCAATATCGTGACCGATTGGCGGGTTTTGCGCGACTGGAACCCCGCCAAACCGATAAATTTTCAAACCCGCATCAAGGGCGACGCGCCTGTTGTTGTGATTGTTCAACGCAAGGGCCAGGGCGCGATTTTGGCGGCGGCGCGCTTGCGATAACAGGCGGTTATTTCTTTTTGCTGAGGGTTTTCGGGTCGATGGTGCCATATTTCCACCGGCGATGGATCCAGAACCATTGCTCTAGATGGTCACGGACCAGGTTTTCCAAACCATCATTCACTTGCTGGGTCATGGTTTTTGGATCTGTGTGGGCAATCGGGGCTTGAACGACAATTTCAAAATCAAGCCCGTTTTGGGCGCGAATACTATACACTGGCAAAAGCAGGGCGTTATATTTAAGCGCCAATTCAGCGGTGATTAACGACGTGAGCGCCGGTTTGCCAAAATAGTCGAGAGGCACACCATCAAGCGCGTTGAGGTCGGTAAGAATACCAAGAACACCGCCTTGGCGAATATGGCGCACCATTTGCATCATGCCACGCCGGCCCTGTTCAAACATCGGGGTGCCGATAGTGGAAATCGAACGCACGTAATGCGCGTTGAAATAGCGGTTGCGCATCGGGCGATACAGCGCGCCCATATTGTGACCCCGCGCAATAAGATTGGCACGGCTGACATCGTAATTGCCAAAATGGCCGGTGACCAGAATAACCGCCTGACCTTTGTCGCGCGCGTCTTCAAGAGCGGCCAGGCCGGGACCGGAAATCGGGGCGCGTTTGGCGCGTTCGACAAATTCGGCCCCCGAATATATCTCGATCAATGTGCGTCCGGCATTATCGGGCACCGCGCGGCACAGGCGCTTGATTTCGGATTCTGGTAGGTCGGGCAACACATGGGCAAGGTTTGCGCGCACGCGTTTGTCATATCCCGCCAAAGGCGCAACGATGCGGCTTACCAACCATCCCATGAGCCGCACGCGGGTGGCATAAGGCAGCGCCAGCGCAAACAGAATAAGCGCCCGCAAAAACAGATTTACAATGTATTGCCCCAGTTTTTGATACAGGGGGAGAGGGGGTTGCGCCATGATGAGGTTGCTCGGTCCGGCTTGAGGGGCGGGTTAGGTGGATTTGGAATAGGTCTCGCGATGCCAGACATAAATCCCCGCGCCTGCAATCACAAGGGCGCCGGCGATGGTCCAGATATCGGGGGTTTCCCCAAAAATTACCATGCTCCAGAGCGTTGCAAACAACAGACCGATATAGCCAAAAGGCGCGAGCATACTGGCCTCTCCGACCATCAAGGCGCGGATCACGCAGAGTTGTGACACGGTTCCGAAAAACGTGACCACGCCCATCAATGCGACCTCGCGCAGGCCCACAGGTTGCCAATAAAACGGCACGGCGAACGACAAGACCACGGCCCCGAACAGGGCAGTGTAAAATAACGAGGTCCAGACATTTTCGCCGCGCCCGACAAATCGGGTGGTTAGCGCATAGGCCGAATAAAACAGGGCCGCGGTCAGAGGAAACAGGGCGTAAACCGAAAAAACAGCGGCGCCGGGGCGGATCACCAACAAGGCCCCGAGGGCGGCAATTCCGATGGCAATCGCGCGGCGGCGCCCGAAACTTTCGCCGAGAAATACGGCGGCTCCGATAGTGATAAACAACGGATTTATATTGATGATTGCGGTTGCCGCTGTCAGGTTCATATTTGAAATCCCGATAAAAAACAACGTGGTCGCGCACATTAGGAACACCGATCGCGCCAATTGTAAACGCGGGTAATTGCTATGGAGAACGCTGCGCAGGCGGGGCAGCACCAGAACAAATACCACAGCCGTTTGCCCGGCATAGCGCGCCCAGACCGTTGGTATCGGGCCGACGGATTCGCTTAGCAATTTTGCGTTGGCATCAAGTGCGGAAAAACAGAATACCGCCCCGACCATCCAAAGGAATCTCTGAACAAAGCCCTGATTTCCGTGCTATAATTCTGGCAGCACTTACGGGAGAATTGGCATTGAAACAGCAGAGTTTTTCGTCACTTGAGCAGGCCTACAAGAAGAAGCGGACCAAGCGCGAGTTTTTTCT
>JAUZRV010000310.1 GCA_030950105.1 Rhodobacterales bacterium
ACCATTGCTGTAAAAAATAAATTCGCAGCATCACCGAAAGCGGCATCTGCGGACGGCCTTTGCGAGGTCGCGTGTAATGCGGCGAGATCAGGGCTTCCAGCCGTGCCCACGGTACCACTGAATCCATCTCGCCAAGAAAATACTCGCGCTTGGTCCGCTTCTTCTTGTAGGCCTGCTCAAGTGACGAAAAACTCTGCTGTTTCAATGCCAATTCTCCCGTAAGTGCTGCCAGAATTATAGCACGGAAATCAGGGCTTTGTTCAGAGATTTCTTAACAAACGTGAATTGCTTTTTGACATAAAGAACTGTGAGGACTACTTGTGAGAACGAGAAATTGTAGCGCGGCCTCAGCTTCTGGACGGAATGGGAATGGCTTCTGAACAAAAGCTGACGCGCCGCCACAAATCGTATATTCCATGCCGCGATGGTGAAAGATAAGAACCGAGTTTCATTCCAATTGTGTCTCACTTGTGTGGCACACTTGGTAATCGCGGTCTAAGCTATTGTTTTCTTGTAAAATGGTGCCCGGGGGCGGATTTGAACCACCGACACGAGGATTTTCAGTCCACTGCTCTACCCCTGAGCTACCCGGGCACGGGTGAACATAAATGTTCAGGTTGGGGCGTTCTAGGCGAGGGCGGGGGTGCTGTCCAGAGGGTAATGCCGAAAAATCAATGAACTGGGTGACTTTCCTGTTCAAGCGATGCCTCATCGATATCCAAATCGTCCGGATCATGCGAAACAAAGCTATAACTGCCATTAAGCCACTTGCCCAAATCGACATCGGCACAATGTTTACTGCAAAAGGGACGATATTTCGCATGACTGTCTTTTTCACATATTGGGCAGGGCATTTTGTTGCAAACTCCGGTGTTTTGATGCCTCTCCATATCAACGGAAGCCAATTTTGGCCAGTTCATGCCGCGAACAATTCTTGCATGCGAATCCCAAAGCTGGTCTGGTTGCCCAAACCATTGTTCTGGAGGGTGAGATGACGACGGAATTTGATATCAATGCCATTGATCGCGGGTTTATTGATAATCCATATCAAACGCTCAAACACTTGCGGGAAACGGCACCGGTGCATCGCAATTCTGACGGGTCGGTGTTTTTGACCCGGCATGCGGATATTCACGCGATTTACCGCGACAAATCCATGTTGTCGGACAAGGTGGTGGCCTTTGGCGAGAAGTTTGGGGATAGTCCACTGTTCGAACACCATACCACCAGTCTGATTTTTCGAGATCCGCCAGAGCATATAATTGTGCGAAGGCTGCTGTCTGCGGTGTTTTCGCCGCGCAAACTCGCCGAGATGCAGCCGTTGATCGAGAACATAGTGGATGGCTTGCTTGATCATGTTGAGGATCTGGGGCAATTCGATTTTGTAAGTGAATTTGCGATGGAATTGCCGACGGAAATAATTTCGTTCATGCTGGGTATCCCACCGGCGCATCGCCAAAAACTACGTGGATTTTCCTTGAGCATACTAGCCCGAATTATTCATGAAGCGGCGTAAATCGTTTGGCGGGCGTAGATCAAGCTGTTGAAATGTCGTATGATTTTGGTGTTGAACAAGATCATTCACCTCCAGCAGAAAATCCAGCCCGCCATGAACGACGATACACT
>JAUZRV010000311.1 GCA_030950105.1 Rhodobacterales bacterium
GTGACGAGAGCGAAACCCTCGGGATCAATTCACGTGCCGAACTGGCCGCTGCGGAAGCCGCCTTTCAATCACGCGCACGCCAAAATGCCTTGCAAGACGGCGTTGCCATGCAGGCCCCCGACACCGTGTATTTCGCCCATGATACCGTGATCGGGCGCGATGCAATCATCGAACCAAATGTCTATTTTGGCCCGAATGTGACGGTTGAATCGGGCGCCCGTATTCGCGCCTTTTCCCATCTCGAAGGCTGCCACGTAAGCCGCGGTGCAATCGTCGGGCCATTCGCCCGATTGCGCCCCGGTGCCGAGTTGTCCGAAAACGTGCGTATCGGCAATTTTGTTGAAATCAAAAATGCGCAAATCGACAGCGGTGCCAAGGTCAACCACCTCAGCTATGTCGGGGATGCGGAAATCGGAAAAGCCGCCAATCTCGGTGCGGGCACTGTGACCTGTAACTATGACGGGGTGATGAAGCATAAAACCGTCATTGGCGAAGGCGCGTTTATCGGGTCGTCAACAATGTTGGTTGCGCCGGTGCGGATTGGCGCGCAAGCGATGACCGCCAGCGGCTCGGTGATCACCAAAGACGTGCCTGATGAAGCGTTGGCATTGGCCCGCCCGCCACAAGTCAATAAATTGGGTTTGGCAAAAAAACTATTTGATATTCTACGGTTAAAGAAGAAAAAACGCGATTCTGAAGGGGTGATATAATGTGTGGTATTGTTGGAATTCTCGGGGCGCACGAAGCCGCTCCGATCTTGGTTGATTCCCTAAAACGGCTTGAATACCGCGGCTATGACAGTGCCGGAATTGCCACCATAAACAAGGGTGTTCTGGATCGTCGCCGCGCCGTTGGCAAACTGGTCAATCTCTCCGATTTGCTGGTGCATGAACCGCTTGCCGGCACCTCTGGCATTGGCCACACGCGTTGGGCGACCCACGGCGCGCCCACGATTGGCAACGCCCACCCGCATCGCGCCGGTCCGGTGGCCGTTGTGCACAACGGGATCGTCGAGAACTTTCGCGAACTGCGGGCCGAACTGGCCGAAAAAGGTATTGAATTTCAAACCGAGACCGATACCGAAACCATTGCCCTGTTGGCCAGCTATTACATGGATCAGGGCGAAACACCGCGCGGCGCGGCGATGAAAACCATCCAACGCCTGACCGGTGCTTTTGCTTTGGTCTTTTTGTTTCAGGGCGAAGACGATCTGCTGATTGCGACCCGTAAAGGGTCTCCTTTGGCCGTTGGATATGGTGACGGTGAAAACTATGTTGGCTCCGACGCCATTGCATTGGCCCCGCTTACCGATCAAATCACCTATCTTGAAGAAGGCGATACCGCAATTGTCACCCGCGCCAACATTGAAATTATCGATGCCGATGGCGCGCCGGCAAGCCGCGAAATCAAGGTGATTCACATAGACAGTGCGCGCATCGACAAAGGTGGCCACAAACATTACATGGCCAAGGAAATCGCCGAACAGCCTGTCGTGGTTGGTGAAGCACTGCGTTACTATATGTCGGACGACGGCCAAAACATTATTTTGCCGAAAAATCTGGCGGGTGAAAGTCTTGATTTTACCCAAATTGATCGCCTGACGATTGTGGCTTGTGGAACCGCCTATATTGCTGGTCTGACCGCGAAATACTGGTTTGAACAAATCGCGGGTATTCCGGTCGAGGTCGATATTGCCTCTGAATTCCGCTATCGTGAGCCGCCAATTTCGCCGCGCACTGTCGCCCTGTTCGTAAGCCAATCAGGCGAAACCGCCGACACTCTTGCCGCTCTGCGATATTGTTCCGGTAAAGCCGACAAAATCGTCTCGGTGGTCAATGTCCCCGAAAGCTCGATCGCCCGTGAAAGTGATTTGAGCCTGCCAATTCTTGCGGGCACCGAAATCGGTGTGGCCTCGACCAAGGCGTTCACCTGCCAACTGTCGGTTTTGTTGTTGCTTGCCCTCAAGGCCGCGGCAGACATGGGCCGAATTACCCCGGTAGAATTGGCCGATCATCTTTCGTCCTTGCGTGCCTTGCCCGCCATTATGACCACCGCGCTGGGGGATCATAGCGATACACAGCGCATCGCCCGCAAGCTGTCTGAAACCAGAGACGTGTTGTTTTTGGGGCGCGGTGTGATGTTTCCGCTTGCCCTTGAAGGCGCATTAAAACTCAAAGAACTCAGCTACATACACGCCGAAGCTTATGCATCCGGAGAATTGAAACACGGGCCGATCGCCCTCATTGATAAATCTATGCCGGTTGTGGTTCTCGCCCCGCGTGACGGGCTTTTTGATAAAACCGTATCCAACATGCAAGAGGTCATGGCGCGCGAAGGCAAAGTGATACTGGTCACCGATGCCGCCGGTGCCGCCGAGGCGTCCGAGGGCACTTGGGACGTGTTGGTCATGCCAAATGTTGACCCGATGCTGTCGCCAATTCTGTATTCTCTGCCGGCGCAGCTCTTGGCTTATTACACCGCCGTGGCCAAAGGCACCGATGTTGATCAACCGCGTAATCTCGCCAAATCTGTCACCGTGGAATAGCATCTATGGCCAAACAATTTGACCAGATAGACGATACCCACCGCGACTTTATCGAAGCGCAACATATGTTTTTCACCGGCACCGCAGGGCCGGATGGGCGGGTCAATATCTCGCCCAAAGGCATGGATAGTCTGCGTGTTCTGGGACCTAATCGAATTGTCTGGCTTAACCGCACCGGAAGCGGCAATGAAACCGCCGCGCATCTGCTGCAAAGCAACCGGATGACGTTGATGTGGTGTTCGTTCACCAAACGCCCGATGATCATGCGCGCCTATGGCGATGCGCGCACCTTGCACCCGCGTGATGCCGGTTTTTCGGACCTCCATACCCTGTTTGATGCTGATTTCGCGGCCCGCCAAATCTATGATATGCGGGTGGAAATACTGCAAACCTCCTGTGGTTACGGGGTGCCGTTTTTCGATCATACCGGCGGGCGCGACACATTGGAAAAATGGGCAGATGATCGTGGTGTTGAAGGCGTTAAAACCTATTGGAAGGACCGCAACCAAACCAGCATTGATGGTGCGCCAACCGGCATAATGGGTGTTGATAAATGACCGTTGACGAAGCGCTCGAACAGCTCAAACAGCATATCACCGAAGGGCGCGCCGACGGGGCCGCCGCCTATCACAAGGTTGCACGGGTTTACCTCGGGATTACCAACCCGGATATTAATGATTTGACCAAACACTGGCGCCAGACCCTTACCGTCGAAGACCGTGTTTCACTCGCTGACGGTCTTTGGAAAACCGATATATTCGAGGCCCGCCTTGCCGCTGCCAAGATTCTCACCCAGGCCCGTTTGCGCCCCGATGCACCGGCATGGGAATTGATCCAGTCGTGGGTGCCCGCGTTTGACAGTTGGGCCATCGCAGATCACGCTTGCATGGCCGGACAAAAACGCCTTATCGCGGATCCCACGCGCATTGATACCGTCGAAAACTGGACCAAATCCGACCATATGTGGACCCGTCGTGCGGCGTTGGTCATCACTTTGCCGTGGACCAAAATGAACAACCCGAAACCGAAAGACATTGAAATCAGGGATAGAATCCTTGGTTGGGCCGCCGACTATGTCGATGATCCAGAGTGGTTCATCCAGAAATCGGTGGCGTGGTGGTTGCGTGATCTGTCAAAACACGATGCCCCGCGGGTGGTTGCGTTTCTGGATCAATACGGCGATCGGATGAAACCGTTTGCCCGCAAAAATGCCGCAAAATATCTATCGTAATTGCGGCTAAAGCGTTTTCCATTTCCCTTGAATCAGAAAAAATGCAAGAGGTTCTATTCGACGAAAACCGATACCGTTGGCAGCGCGGTTAGCGGCAATTCCAACAGGCGCAATGCCGCCAAAGAAATCCGGCTACCGGCACTGTTTTCCCCGTCAATCGGGATCAAATCCACCTGAACCGTTTTTCCGGTTTGCGACGACGTCACATGCCCTTTGGCGGCTGCGTTTATTACTGGTGTTTTAAGCCAAAATCCGGTCTGTGTGGGATCACCAAGACTGGCGACGGTTTCCCCCAACGCACGCGCGACACGGCCGCTATTGCCGGCTTGCGAACGTTGCGCGGCTGTTGTCGTGTCAAAATCTTCTGCGGTGCGCGCCGTCGCAGACACCGCACTTTGCCCGGTATTTGATCCCGACCCTAAACTGTCGGGGCGGCTGCGCGGATGCAATTGCCCCTCGGCGTTGGTGGGGCGGCTATCCGCCACTGCGCCCCCATTGGAAGTATTGCCCGTCAAACGCGGAAGTTGCCCACACCCGGCAAGCGCCACAGTCAAAACACCGATGATCATCAAATTTCTCATATTCCAAACCTAAGCTTTTAAGCCGCGTCCTTCAATCAGCGATTTACCGCCAGAACACCCTTGCCCCGAACCGCGCAGACTTCTACATTCGCCACATGGAAGATACGCCCCCAATTGCCCTCACCCCTGCGCCGCTTGTCGATCCGTTTTTGCGGGCGATCAACTATTTGCGCGTCTCGGTCACCGACCGTTGCGATTTTCGCTGCTCTTATTGCATGTCTGAAGCCATGACATTTCTGCCCAAACGTGAACTTCTCACTTTGGAAGAACTGGATCGTATGTGCACCACATTTGTCGGCCTTGGCGTTAAAAAACTACGCATTACCGGCGGTGAACCTTTGGTGCGGCGCGGTATCATGACATTTTTCCAATCCATGACCCGCCACCTCGAAAGCGGGGCGTTGAACGAATTGACCCTGACCACCAATGGCTCGCAGCTCACCCGGTTTGCCGATGATCTCGCCGCTGCTGGCGTGCGCCGGATCAATATCTCGCTCGATACACTCAACGAGGCGAAGTTTGCCGAAATCACCCGCTGGGGCCGCCTGCCCCAAGTGTTGCGTGGTATTGATGCCGCCCAAAATGCCGGCCTGCGGGTCAAAATCAATCTCGTTGCCCTCAAAGGATTTAACGAAGATGAATTGCTGTCGATCACTGAATGGTGCGCCAGCCGCGATATGGATCTGACCTGGATCGAAGTGATGCCCATGGGCGATATCGGCGAAGAAAACCGGCTCGATCAATATTGGCCGCTCAAGGATTTGCGCACCACTCTTGGCGAACATTACACAATGACCGATCTGCCCGACAATACCGGCGGCCCGGCACGTTATGTGCGCCTCGGAGAAAGCGGTCAGAAAGTTGGCTTTATCACGCCGCTTACCCATAATTTCTGTGAAAGCTGTAACCGCGTGCGCCTCACCTGCACCGGCGATCTATATACGTGCCTCGGTCAGGAAGGTATGGCCGATCTGCGCAGCCCGCTACGCGATTTCCCCGATGATGATAGCCCCCTTGAGGCGGCCATTCGCGACGCCATCAGCCACAAACCCAAAGGCCATGATTTCGACTATTCACGCCAGAAACTTGATGGCCAAATGACCCGCCACATGAGCCACACCGGCGGTTAATCTATGTCGGGTTCCCTGAATGAGTAACACCCGCCCAACCAAGGCGCGCGCCACGGTTTTGTATCACGCCTACAGTGCTTTGACCCGTCTGGCGTTGCCGTTTGCCTATCGTAAAGTGGCGCGAAAGCTGGCTGATGCGGGGGTAAGCGCACCACGTATTCGCGAGCGTCTCGGATATGCGACGCTGCCGCGCGCCAATGACCGCCTCGTTTGGTTTCACGCCGCAAGCGTTGGTGAAAGCCTGTCAATTCTCGGCCTGATCAACCGGATGCGCGCCGCCTCGCCCGACCTCGCGTTTCTGATCACATCGGGCACCGCCACCTCGGCGGCGATCCTTGCCAAACGTATGCCCGAGGGCTGTGTTCACCAATTCGCCCCCCTCGACAGCGCGCCGGTTTTGCGCCGTTTCCTCGCCCATTGGCAGCCCGATCTTGCGGTGTTTGTCGAAAGTGAACTCTGGCCGCAAATGTTGGCCTTAAGCCACCAAAACGGCACCCCGCTTGTGCTGTTAAATGCGCGCCTCTCTGCGGGCTCGGTCAAGAACTGGCAACGCTTTGGCAAAACCGCGCGCTATCTTCTCGGGCTGTTTTCGCTGATTATTGCCCAGACGGATGAAACCACCGACCATTTGCGCACCCTTGGGGCAAATCCCGATACTTTGCGCACCGGTCAGGATCTCAAAGCCATCGCAGGGGCGCTTCCTTACGACGATGCCGCGCTGGACACTCTTAAAACCACGCTCGGAAACCGCCCCATATGGGTCGCAAGCTCGACCCATAAAGGCGAAGAAGAACAGGTTCTAGACGCGCATAAACGGGTCCTTGCCGATTTTCCGGATGCGCTGCTTATCCTTGTGCCCCGCCATCCGGAACGCGCCCCCGAGATTTTGGAACTCCTCAAATCCAGCGGGTTAAACTATACCCAACGCACCAAGGATGACCCGATTACATCCCACACCCAAATATATCTCGCTGACACGTTGGGCGAAACCGGCCTGTGGTATGCATTGGCGCCAATCGTGTTTCTGGGCGGGTCTTTGATGCCCGTCGGTGGCCACAACCCGTTTGAACCGGCCTATGCCGGTGCCACCGTTTTGTTTGGTCCCCACATCACCAATATGACCGGAATTTACCAACGTTTCGAAACTGCCGGCGGCTGTCAGAAAATCACCTCTGGGTCATCCCTTGCCAACGCCCTCCTCGCATTGCTTTCCAATTCTGATACTCTGGCAATATCCTGCGAAAATTCCCGCGATTTTGCCTTGTCACAACAAGATGCCCTCGCCCCGATCATTGATGACCTTTTCGCACGTCTAAATAACGCGAACACGACACCATTCAATTCGCAGGATGCCCATGCTTAATCCCAAAAACATCGATGTCATCGCCCCGAATTTCAAGCGCCGCCTGTCAGGCGTCACCGCTACAATTATCCGCCTCGTGCCTTTGCAATCACAAAGCATTGCAATCGCCGCCACAGGCCCGGTGCTTCCCGATCATGTGCCCCGAATTTCCATGTTGCGCCTGCTTACCATGTCACGAAATGGCCCCCATGGTGTGCGCGTTTGGCACGCAAGGCGCAATATCGAAATGCTCGCCGGTTTGGCCCTTAAATACATCCTTTTCAAACGCTTACGTCTTATTTTCACCTCTGCATCACAGCGCCACCATACCGGATTTACCAAATGGTTGATCCGCCGCATGGATGATATCATCGCCACCTCTGCCAAAACAAAAACCTACCTCAAACGCCCCGCCCATGTCATTCACCACGGCATTGATACCGAACGTTTTTCGCCTTGTCCGGACAAACCTGCCCTGCGTCGCACGCTCGGATTGCCAGAAAACGGCCCGATCATCGGCTGTTTTGGCCGCATCCGCGCGCAAAAAGGCACTGATGTGTTTGTCGATGCAATGTTGCAGGTCTTGGCCGACCATCCCGACGCCACTGCCATCGTCATGGGCCGCGCCACCGACCCTTACAAAGCTTTCGAACAAGGTCTAATCGAAAAAATCGCCGACCACGACCTGTCAGACCGCCTATTGTTCCTACCCGAAGTCCCGGTTTGGGAGGTATCAAAATGGTATCAGGCGCTAGATCTCTATATTGCCCCACAACGCTGGGAAGGTTTCGGCCTCACCCCGCTCGAAGCAATGGCCACCGGCTGCCCTGCAATCGCCACCCGCGTTGGCGCTTTTGAGGAATTGATCAAAGAGGGAAAAACCGGCACTCTGATTGACGCTGGTGATATCGACAGCATGGCTAACGCCACCCGTGCCCTTCTCGCTACTCCGGCACAATTGCGTGAGTGGTCACAAAACGCCCGCGCCCACGTCCTTGATCACTTCCAACTAAAACACGAGGCCGACGCCCTGATAGAAATCTATCGCGCCCAACTCGCCAAACCGTAATATTCGCGCTTCTTTTTCGCCCAAATATCCCCGCCGGAGGCTCCCGATCTCGCAAAATCCTCCGGCGTGAACAATGAATTTACGGTAAGCGATGCGCAGAGGCCGTCCATTTTTGATCTTTCCCGCCGACGGGTATGCTGATCTTTTCCTCAAGATCAGAAACTTGGAGGGGAGCTACAAATGGAGCAACATTTGTTAGTGGAGCCAGTGGGCACCACAAAT
>JAUZRV010000312.1 GCA_030950105.1 Rhodobacterales bacterium
CTAACCCGCCTTCAACATTGCCTCTGCGGTTTTGGTGCTGGTGACGAGGTGTGTGACGTAGCCGCCGGCGATGGCGGATCGCATGGGGGTGACTTTGTCGGGGCCGTCCGAGACCAGCAAACCGATGTCGAGGCCTTGCAACTTGTCCAAGGTCACGCCGATCATGCGGTCGTCGAGGGCGCCGGCGATGGGCGCGCCGCTGGCGTCGATGAAGCGGCCACAAAGCACCCCGGTGGCCCCTTGCGAGACATACCAATCCAGATCTTCCGCGCTCGCCACGCCGCTGCTGACGATGTGGCTGTCGGGGGCGCAGGATCCGGCGGCAAAGATCGCTTTGTTGCAGTGCGATAGCGCCTCGAGCTGCGCATGGATCAGCGGCTCGTCGCGCAATCGCTCCGCAAGATCGGGATCGCTGAGCACCGCGGGCGCATGCAGATTGATGCATTTCGCGCCCAGATTTTGCGCCATATGCGCCGAACAAATCTCGGCGGTGAACCCGTACGGCGTGCGCATCGACCCAACCAGTTGCGACACCGTCACATCGCGCAATGTGATCTTGTCGAGGGCCTCGGCGACCTCGTAAACCGTGCGCCCCCAGGACACGCCCAAACGATCCCCCGGTTCGAGCAAACTTGGCAACCACTGCGCCGCACCGCGCGCCACCCGCATCAATGCCGCCTCGCTGCTGCCGACCTCGCCTGGCAACACAAACGCCGCCTGCAAATCGAACCGCTCGCGCAGGTCCTGCGCCAACTGGTGGCTGGTAAACACTTCCGGTGCCAAGGTGATGCGGATGAGGCCGCGTTCGCGCGCTTCTTGCAGATAATTGACCACCGTGGCGCGCGACACCTGCAACAATTTGGCGATCTCGGATTGGGTCAACCCGTCGTGGTAATACATCCATGCCGCTTCGATCACGATGCTTTGCCCGCTGATCTGGCCGACACTTCTGCGGCCGGTTCTTTTGGCGGTTTTTTTGGCGGGTGCGGGGGCCATGCGCTCTCCTGTTCTATCTATTTGACACGACATACTGACAATTGTCAAAAGATGTGCTTTAACGACCCAAACACACATGACGAAAGGGTATCGCAATGGTCCTTAACAGATGGAATGACGCCGAAGCAAAGAAATTCACCGATCAGGTCGGCCCCGATACGCCGGAAAATGCCGCCGATCGCGAACTGGCCTTGCGGGTCTATACCTCGCGCCTGATCGGGGCCGATCTCGATCTGGTGCTGCATGGTGGCGGCAATACCTCGTGCAAGGTCAAACGCCGCGATATTTTCGGGCGCGATATCGACGTTTTGCACGTCAAAGGCAGTGGTTGGGATCTGGGCGTGATCGAACCCGCCGGCCTGCCCGGTGTGCGCCTCGCCCCGCTTCAGGATTTGCGCGCGCTTGATGCCCTGACCGACGAAGATATGGTCAATCTGCAACGCGCCAATCTGCTTGACTCGACCTCGCCCAACCCGTCGGTGGAAACATTGCTGCACGCGTTTTTGCCGCATCGTTTCATCGACCACACCCATGCCTCGGCGATGCTGTCGCTGGCCGACCTGCCCAATGTTTCGGACATCGTGCGCGAGATTTTCGGGGATCGTCTGGTCTGTGTGCCGTTCATCATGCCGGGGTTCGAACTCGCCAAAGTTGCGGCGCAAGTTTACGATGACAACCCGCATGTGGAAGGTCTTATCCTGATCAACCACGGCCATTTTGCCTTTGGAAATAGCGCAAGGGAATCCTATAACCTTCTGATAGAACACACCAATATGGTCGAAGACTGGTTGGCAAAAACCAGCGGCACCGTGCCGGCGCGGGCCAGTGGAAATTCGCCCGAGATGTCGGAAAACGCCGCCCGTATCCTGCCGATGCTGCGCGGGATCATCGGGGATGCAGCGGCAAAACACACCGGCAATCGCGACGCGCCCATGCCGGTGATGGACCTGCGCAACGGCGCCAATGTGCAGGAATTTTTCAATCGTGACGACCTGCCCGCCCTGTCGCGGCGCGGTGTTGCCACCCCCGATCATGTGATCCGCACCAAAAATTACCCGCTGCACCTGACCGCCGATATTCTGGCCGGTGGCCGCAAAGCCGTCACCGCCGCCGTCGATGCGTATATCACCGACTACACCGCCTATTTCGACACCAATAACGCCCGCTTTCAGGCGCAAACCGGCGACACCAAAACCATGCTTGCCCCGACGCCCAATCTGGCATGGATCGACGGTGTTGGCGTGGTCGGAATTTCCGCAAATGCCAAGGCCGCAGCCGCCGCCTCCGATCTTGCCGCGCAAAATATCACCGCCATGACCAACGGCCAGAATTGCGGCGGTTTCCATCCGGTTTCGGCGCAAAAACTGTTTGATATGGAATATTGGTCGCTCGAACAGGCCAAACTTGGCAAGGGCAAACCGCCCGCCCTGCAAGGCCAAATCGTGATGGTCACCGGCGGCGCGGGCGCAATCGGCCTTGCCACCGCCGCCGCATTTGCCGCGCTCGGGGCCAATATTTTCCTCGTCGATCTCGCGCAGGACGCGCTTGATAGCGCGCTTGAAACCCTCGGATCCGGCCACGCCGGCATCGCCATGGACATCACCGAAACCGGGGCCGCAAATCGCGCCATGGACGCCTGTATTGCGGCATTCGGCGGTCTCGATATCCTGGTTTCCAACGCCGGCGCCGCGTGGACCGGCGACATGGCCACGCTTGACGATGCCGATTTGCGCAAGAGTTTCGAACTCAACTTCTTTGCCCACCAAACCTTTGCCAAAGCCGCCGCAGCCGTATTTGACGCCCAGAAAAGAGGCGGGCAAATCCTGTTCAACGTCTCCAAACAGGCGGTCAATCCTGGCCGCGGTTTCGGCGCCTACGGCATCCCCAAAGCCGCCACGTTTTTCCTGCTGCGCCAACTCGCCCTCGAACTCGGGCCGTCGGGCATCCGCGTCAACGGCGTCAACGCCGACCGCATCCGCTCCGGCCTTCTCGACGCCGATTTCGTCACCCAACGCGCCACCGCGCGCGGCATCGACGAGGAAACCTACATGGCCGGAAACCTCTTGCGCCGCGAAGTCAAAGCACCCCACGTCGCCACCGCCTTCACCGCCCTCGCCCAAGCCACCCGCACAACGGCACACGTCATAACCGTCGACGGCGGAAACATCGAAGCGGCATTAAGATGACGGGCAATTAGGTTGGCAAACCGGCCTCGGCAAACAATGTTTTGAGATCGGTTTGGGGTCGCGCGCCAAAGTGGCTAATCACTTCTGCTGCGGCGACACACCCCATCCGGCCCGAGATTTCAAGAGATTGACCCGAGGCAAACCCGAACAGGAAACCGGCGGCAAATTGATCGCCGGCCCCTGTTGCATCCACAGGCACGATTTCGTTTACCGGCACGTTGACGATTTCATCACCCTGAACCAGAACAACATCTTCGCCGGAACGCGTGCAAACGATCAAACCGCTATCGGCGGCCGCCTGTTCAAGAGCCGTGCCAAGATCATCGGTTTCATAGAGCGATTTCCATTCATGATCGTTGCCAATCACATAATCAAGTTCTTTTACCAAGGTGCGAAAATCATCGCGATGACGATCTACGCAAAACGGATCAGACAGAGCAATACCCGCCTTGCCGCCACCATTACGACAGGCAAGGGCCGCCGCTTTAAACGCCTCTTTGCCTTTGGGTTTGTCGTATAGATACCCCTCAAGAAACAAAATTCTGGCTTGTCCGGCCACATCCACCGACACGTCATCAGGGCCAAGTTCGGCCGATATTCCGAGATAGGTATTCATCGAACGTTCGCCATCGGGCGACACGAAAATCATCGAACGCGAGGTCGGCAGTTCCCCGCCCGACACCGGATCGTTGACAAAATCAGTGCCGCCTTTGACCATTTCCGCCGCATAGAACCGGCCCAGCGCATCATCATGCACACGTCCGATAAATCCGGTGCTCATCCCGAGATTTCCGATCCCTGCCAATGTGTTGGCCACAGACCCACCCGGGGCCTGCTTGCGGTTTTCCATCGCCCCATAGAGCATCTCGCCACGCGACTGTTCGACCAGCTGCATAATGCCTTTTTCGATGCCCATTAGGTTCAGGAAACTATCGTCGCTCTGACAAATCACGTCCACAATTGCATTGCCGATTCCGACAACCTGATATTTGCTCATAGGTTTTTTTCCTCAAAATTGCACAGGTCACGTATCAGACATGTGTTACAAAGCGGTTTGCGCGCCTTACAATGATAACGGCCATGGAGAATGAGCCAGTGATGCGCATGGTGTTGATAATCTGCAGGAATATTGTCTTCGACCGCGCGCTCCACAGCGTTGACATCTTTGCCCACGGCAATGCCGGACCGATTGCCAACGCGGAAAATATGGGTGTCCACCGCCTGCGTCGGCTGCCCCCACCACATGTTGAGAACCACATTCGCGGTTTTGCGCCCGACACCGGGCAGCAATTGCAGGGCGGCACGGGAATTGGGCACTTCGCCGTTAAAATCATCAACCAGAATTCGGCTCATCTTGATCACGTTCTTGGCTTTTTGGCGAAACAACCCGATGGTTTTGATGTGTTCCAATAGGGCGTCTTCCCCAAGGTCGAGCATCTTTTGCGGCGTATCGGCCACCGCAAACAACGCCCGCGTGGCCTTGTTTACCCCCGCATCCGTCGCCTGCGCCGACAGCGCGACCGCCACCACAAGCGTGTAAACATTTACATGTTCCAACTCGCCCTTTGGTTCCGCCTCGCGTTCTTTGAAGCGTGCGAAAATCTCGCGAATGGTATGATAATCCAACTGTTTGCTCATGGATCACCTATGCCTGTTTCCAACATGGGGGACAAGACCCGCGAAGATTGCGCAACATTCGGGTCGCTATCTGATGCAGACGGGCCTATTTTGACCTCATGGAAAACACCGATCAAGCCTATCATTATCATGTCATGGCGCGTGCGATTGCCGCGATTGATGCCTCGGAATCCCCGCTTTCCCTGGAACAACTCGCCCGCGAAATCGGGCTTAGCCCTGCACATTTCCAACGTCTGTTTTCCACATGGGCGGGTGTGTCACCAAAACGGTTTCAACAATATCTTACGCTGGGATACGCCAAAACCCTGTTATCAAGCCGCTTTACCACCTTGGAAACAGCGCATAACATCGGCCTTTCGGGATCGGGGCGATTGCATGATCTTTTCCTGCGATGGGAGGCAATGAGCCCGGGAGAATTCGCCAAAGGTGGCGCCGACCTTACCATCCATTACGGCTGGTTTGGTGGCCCGTTTGGCGAAACACTGGTGATGGGCACCGATCGCGGGATTTGCGGGATGGCGTTTCCCCAGGAACAGGGGCGCGATGCGGCATGGGAAGATATGACATCACGCTGGCCCAAGGCCACCTATCCCGAATTATTCATCAGACTCCGGGTATTTCCTTCCGGCGCACTGGATCGGCCGGGTTGACGGCGGCGTTTTGAACTGAGTTTAGAGTGTGCGTTGAAGGTTGATATCTGGGGGTGTTCGGGCGGCTGATGCCGCGT
>JAUZRV010000313.1 GCA_030950105.1 Rhodobacterales bacterium
ACTGGAGGAAGCTACGCGGCTTTGACTATCTCGCCAAAGTCATCACAGGCGTCATATTCAAAGACGGAATTGAAACCACAAACCCCGACCAGATCGCCGCATGACCGACAAGCCTCAAACACCAGACTCGACAATAGCTCCGGCGAAATGGGGGCGGCGCTGAAGGTGCTTTGGGGCCTGATGCCAAACATTGCCCAACAGTGGTTTACCCTTTGCAAACCATGAGGGGGGCTGTCGGCCAACACGGTATCGCGCCCGAAGCGGGATTGGACCAAAAAATATGATGGTTGACGCGCGCAACCTTTGGACCGAGAGCCGTGGCCCTATATCTGGGCGGACGGTAAGGTGCACGTTAACAGTCCCGAGGAAGAAGGCGGAAGTGTACGCGGTTTTGTAATTTAGCGGGTTTTACCTGTAAGACGCCCGGGATTGAGAATACTAAGAAGCCGGCATTGGCCGGAACAATAACATTGTTGTTTCTGGCCAATACGTCCTTTTAGGTTCCGAACCCACGCGCGGCCACGGGCGCAAAATACCGCCAACGACCGCGCACCTCCCTTTATATCAGAACACCCCAAGGCGCGGGTTCGCTCTAAAATAGGGTAATTTCCATCAAAAACCGGCCAAGCTGACGGCTACCTGAAGCAGTTTCTTGCAAAGTGTCAGCAAAGGGTCAGATGCCCCCGACATAACGGCCCCATCAAGTGAAGAACTGGAGACTTACAAATGAAATCCTTTATCAGCACCCTCGCTTTGGCCGCGTCATTGACATTGCCAAGTGCCGTGGTCGCAAAAAATGTTACACTGACCACCGAAATGAAAAACTACCGCGGGCCGGGTGCCTATCTGGTGCTCTATGTCGCGGATGCCAACGATACCTATATGGGAACGGTATGGATGGCCGGCGGGAAATCCAAATACTACAAACATTTGCCAAACTGGCATCGGGCCACCAGGGGCGACCTTGCCCAGGTTGCCGGAATTACCGGGGCCAGCGTGGGATCCGGACGCAAGCATGAACTCAACATCGAGCTTTCCGATGCTTTGTTTGACGCTGGCTACAAGCTGCACATTGATACCTCGGTCGAAGATGGCCGCGATGTCGCCAATGATGTGGTGATACCACTCACCAGCGCGAACATGGGCAAATCCGTGCGCGGCAAGCGTTACATCAAAAGCTTCACCCTTAAATAACCCCTGTTCGTCAAAAAGGATGTCTCCCATGCTGCGTGCACTGCATAAATATGCCGGTTTGTTTGCGACTGTTCTCGTGCTGGTTCTGGCGCTTAGTGGCACTGCCCTCTCGGTATTGCCAGCATGGGAGAAATTGCAGGCCCCCCGCACCGGCGGTCCCGATCTGACGGTGGCCGATCTGGTTGTGCGCGTTTCCAACCACTATCCGGGGGTCGAACAGATTCGGCGTTCTCCCTCGGGTCGTATTACCGCCTATTATTTCGAAAATGATCTTGCCGGGGCCGTGGTGATTGATCCGGCCACGGGCAAGGGTTTGGCAGATTATGAAAAATCGCAGATTACCCGTTGGCTGACAAGTTTGCACCGCTCGCTTTTGCTTGGCGATTCCGGGCGCATAGCGGCGGCGGCCGGGGCGGCTGCAATGCTGCTTCTATCCATTTCCGGCCTGTTTCTGGTTGCGCGCCGCATGGGCGGCTGGCGACAGTTCTTTGCCCGCACGCGGGGGCCTGTCGCGGGCCGTCTGCACGTCGAAATTGGCCGTTTTAGTGCGGCAGGCCTTATATTGGCCGCCTCGACAGCGTTGTTTATGGCGTTGAACACCTTTGAAATATTACCACAGGAAAACACGACCCCCGATTTCCCGTCACAGGTCAGTGGCGAAATCGGCCTAAGCCCGGCTTTCATGCCTGCCCTGATCGCCATTCCGGTAACCCGGTTGCGCGATTTGTCTTTCCCCTATGCAAATGATCCCACCGATGTTTACACCATAAGCACCGATCACGGCGAAGGCTATGTTGATCAGGGCACCGGGGAAATGCTCGCTTGGCAGCCGCTTGGCGTTTGGCAATCCCTCTTTGAAACTATTTACATGCTGCACACTGGACAAGGCGCATGGGCGCTGGGGCTGTTGCTTGGCCTAATGGTGCTGGGTGTGCCGGTGATGGTTGTAACCGGCGTGATACTTTGGTGGACCGCGCGCCGCGCACGTCCCAAAATGCCGCGCGGTGTGGTGGACCACAAAGCCGATACAATAATTCTTGTTGGTTCGGAAAGCGGCAGCACCTGGGGTTTTGCCGGCACTTTGCACGCCGCGTTGATGGCGCAGGGGCAAAAGGTTCACACCAGCCCGATGTCACGATTTGATGCCAAAAAATATGCGCATGCAAAACAGGTTATCATGCTGGTTGCCACCTATGGTGACGGCACCACGCCTGCTTCGGCCAACGGTTTTCTTGATAAACTGGATACTCTGGAAACCCCGCCCGATGCAAAACTGGCCGTGCTTGGGTTTGGCGACCGCCAATTTCCGGCCTATTGCGCCTATGCCAAACTGGTGGCCGAAAAAGCCGCGGAAAAAGGCTGGGCCACGGTGACAGAATTTGCCACCGTCAACCAACAATCATCACAGGAATTTGCCCGTTGGGGCGCAACATTGGGGGACGCATTGGGCATTGATCTCGAGCTTGAACACAATCCCACCCCTCCTAAATCACACCTGTTGACCCTGATTTCGCGCCGTGAATATGGCCAGGACGTGCAGGCCCCGACCGCAATCTTGCGCTTTGCCTTGCCCCGTTCCAGTCTGGTTGACCGCCTTCGCGGCAAGGGTTGGAAATCTTTTGAAGCAGGCGACCTTTTGGGGATTACACCGCAAGGATCAACGGTTACCCGGCTGTATTCTCTGGCCAGCGGAACCCGCGATGGTTTTGTCGAGATTTGCGTTAAGAGACATGCCAACGGCCTTTGTTCCGGGCAGCTAACCGATATGAATATCGGTGACAGTATCGCCGCTTTCATCCAGCCCAACCCCGGCTTTCGCCCCGCCAAGAACAAAAAACCGGTCATCTTGATCGGGGCCGGCACCGGCATTGGACCACTGGCGGGTTTTGCCCGCGCCAATACCCAAAAACGCCCCATGCATCTTTTCTATGGTATCCGCCATCAAACGTCGGATCTGTTTTACGACAATGAATTGTCGAAATGGCAGGGCGATGGTCATCTGGAAAGCGTGAATATCGCATGCTCACGGGCGCGCGACCGTGCCTATGTCCAAGATATCCTGCGCCGCGACGCAGCCATGATTGCAAAATTGATCAAAGAAGGCGCGCAGGTTCTTGTCTGTGGCGGGCGCGATATGGCCGCCGGCGTCGCTGGTGCCATGGACGAAATCCTTGCGCCCCATGACCTTAGCCCGCTCACCCTGAAAGCCCAAGGAAGGTATGTCGAAGATGTCTATTGAACCCACCCGCCATAAATTAGGCGGTCCGGTGATGGGGACCTTCTGGGCGGCCAATCTCGGCGTTCCTGACGGAATTGACGTTGCCGCGCTCGAGGCTTCTCTTGGGCAAGCGGTGGCACAGGTTGATGATCAAATGTCCACCTGGAAACCCGACAGCGATTTGATGCGCCTAAACGCGGCACCTGTGGGTGCGTGGGTAACAATGCCCTCGGAATTAATGCAAGTGCTGGTTCGTGGCCTCGACATTGGGCTGGCCTCCGATGGGGCGTTTGACATCGGGTTGGGCGATCTGGTCACCGCGTGGGGGTTTGGCGCGGGCGACGTTGATTCCGGCGCCATTAGCGCCAATTTGGGGCATGAACGTCGCCCCACCCACGAGGTTCTCGATCTGGACGTGAAAAACCTGCGTGCCCGAAAGCTGGCCCCGCTTGCGCTGGACCTCTCTGGCATTGCCAAAGGCTATGGCGTTGATCGCATGATGCAGGTTTGTAACGAATTTGGCGTCCACTCTGCATTGGTGTCCATTGACGGAGAGCTGCGCAGTAAAGGCCGGCAACCCGACGGCAGCCCGTGGTCCGTTTTCATCGAAAAGCCCGCCTATTCAGGCCGTCTACCGCTTTCTGTGCTAGAGCTTCAGGACGCAGCGGTAGCAACTTCGGGGGATTACCGGCATTGGGTCGATGTTGGGCAGACACGGTTTTCCCACACGATGGATCGCCGCAAAGGCGGGCCGGTCCAACCGGGTATCGCCTCCGTAAGCGTGATTGCCGCCGATTGCATGACAGCAGATGCAATGGCCACCGCCGTTATGGTTCTCGGTCTGGATCAAGGGCAAACGTTCGCCCGCAAAATGGGTTTGGAATGTCTCATTCTGGAGCGATCCGGCCACGAGATCAAACACCACGGGGTGGGCCCGTGCTTTGAAGAACAAACAATGGGCTAGCACCCGAAAACCGCTCTCCGCTATGCATAAGAGTTTCACTTCAAACAATTTAAGGAATCTCTGAACAAAGCCCTGATTTCCGTGCTATAATTCTGGCAGCACTTACGGGAGAATTGGCATTGAAACAGCAGAGTTTTTCGTCACTTGAGCAGGCCTACAAGAAGAAGCGGACCAAGCGCGAGTTTTTT
>JAUZRV010000314.1 GCA_030950105.1 Rhodobacterales bacterium
GGCGATATTCCAATACATCAACGGGTTCTACAATCCACGGCGGCGGCATTCATCGCTGGGCGGTAAAAGCCCCTTGGCTTTCGAACGAAAGGCCGCTTAAATGAGTTGAGAGACCGGAACGTAATCGCGACAAGACCAGAAAACCTCGGGATAAACCCCGAGAACCGAGGCAAACCCGAAACCGAGGGCCACGGTCACGATCCATGTCCCGATATGATAGCCAAGATTGCAAGGGAGCGTCTTTTGAAACCCGAACCGTGCGCCGCTTGCCGCAAAAAACAAATTTCCCGGGCCGGGGCTATAGGCGAGCGGGAACAGGAAAACGAGCAGGGAAAGAGTGGTCTGGATCATATTGGCGTCCTTTGGGTTTTTACGCCATTTGAACGCCCTTCTTCACACGGATCGACCTGTTTCATGCGTATTGTTACGCAGCGAAACATTTACCTGAGGGCCCTTATTTTGTTAGGCTGGCCTGCCGATAGTGGCGCCGCAACCCGTGTTGCGACGCCGTTTGATAGGTTATTCGCCCGCCTTCAGGACTTCAAACCGCAACCCTTTGGCGGTGCGATCCTGAAATCCGGCCCAATGGGTGTCCTCGGGTTTGGCGGTGCCGTCATCTTCTTTGGCCCAAACGCCATCATTCGAATTTGGCACCAGATCCATGTAGGCATCCATATCTGCATCGGCTTTGAGGTATTTCCCCAACCATGCGGTGACAAAATGCTGCGAGATATTGTTCATGCGCACGCTATCCCACACCGCATCCGAATAGTGATCCGAAAGGTTGAACCCGAGATCGGCATCAAACATATCGGCCTCGGCAGGGGCCGGCATCGGCGCGCCGGAATTGTGATTGCCGTTCTCGAAGGTGAGCAATGCACGGTCCACGGTTTTGGTGTTTTGCCAAATCGCCCGTGTGCCGGCCTCATACCCCGACACATCATCCACCGAACCGGCGACAAACATCATCGGGATTTTAACGCCTTTCAAACTCTCGGCACTCCAGAAGCCGAGCTGCATCCCCCATGGACCAAACGCAATCGCGGTTTTGATCCGTGGGTCGGGCAGGGCATTGTGGCTATCGCTGCCGGACAAATGCACGCCCAAGGTGCCATGTGGGCCACCCCACGCATAATCCACCGAGGCCTGCGTAACTCCGCCGCCTGCCGTGATCACCGCGCCATACGCCCCCATGGAGTAGCCGAGGATCGCGGCATTATCCGCATCGACCCGCCCGTTTAAAAATGACGCACTGTCGCCGGACATTTGGGCAATCTGGTCCAGAACAAAAACCTGATCCTGCGAACGGTTGACCAATGTTGATCCAAACGCCGCCTTGGTGCGATAGGTCGAATCCAGATGGTCGATCGAGGCTACAACATAGCCTTTGGAGGCGATGTTTTCCGCCAGATGTGACAGCAAATACCGATTGCCCGGATAGCCGTGTGAAATAACCACCAGCGGAAAATCCGCCCCGTCGGGTTCTGCATCCCGCACCGCTTTGCCAAAAATCTCGACCTCGGTTTTTCCGTCGCGCAAATAGGCATCAAACGATGTATCCCCCATCGAACCGGCCACCGCCGGATACCAGATTTCCACCGTCAGAGGCCGGTCATAAGTTGGCCAAGTGTCCGGTTTTTCGGCGGCGGGATCAATTTTCAAAATGTCGATCTGCCCGGGGTTCACCATCTCAACGGTGCGCACCCCGACCGCATGATCGCCATAGGACGCGAGTTCCGGCGCATCAGGGCGCTGGGTGTCAATTCGATTTTCTGCAAAAGCGCCCATGGCAAACCCGATTGTGAAGATAGTAGAAACAACTGTCGTAACAGCGAAACGCATGAGTTCAACTCCCTTATGATTTTTCCCTTTGCTGAAATTCGGCACAGCAGGGCATTTGATATATCGAAAATGTATAATCCCGACGCTACCGCGAGTTTTTACCAAATCAACGCATATGGTCGGGATTTGGCAAATAACGTGACGTTTTCTCCTGAAATCACTCGATTTTTAAAAGGGTGTCCATAGGCGTTGCTTGCGTTTGAGGTGAAATTTGGGATTATCCACTGTGAACGCCCACTGCGCACATTCAACGGGAATCGAGGGAAATATTGGGAAAACTGGCATTGATCGGGAAATTGATTACCGTCCATCTTCCTGCAGAAATTGTTAAAATCATGGCACCAAAACGGGATACCTATCGTGGCGAAATGATCGACCCAAAGGCCTATGCGCTGGGCCGATTGGCCAATATGTTGCGTGGCGACGGACCAATGCCGACCGTCGCCGAAAGCCGGGCACAAATGGCCAAAATCGCCGCCACGTTTGACAAAAAAGGCCCTGCGGTTGCGCGTATTGAAGACATCGAAGTTGCCGGCGCGAATGGCCTGCTCAAAGCACGACTTTATTCGGATCATACCGATATCGCGCCTGCGCGTCCGGCCCTGGTTTATTACCACGGGGGCGGATTTATTCAGGGGGATCTGGATACCCATCACGAAACCTGCCTCAAGCTTGCCAAGCGGTGGGGCGGGGTTGTTATCGCGGTGGATTACCGTCTCGCGCCTGAAAATCCGTATCCGGCGGGTGTTGACGACGCAAAAATGGCCTATCTTGATGTTGTTGCGCGTGCCGCAGAATTGGGGATTTCGCCCCAGAACGTGGGCGTTGGCGGCGATAGTGCAGGCGGGTGTTTCGCGGCAGTTGTCGCGCAACAAGTGCGCAACGAAGGCGGGTCGATCCCACTGTTTCAGGTGTTGATTTACCCCGTGACCGATGGAAATATGACAACGGATTCAATCCGCGAACTGGAATTTGCCTATGTGCTGCCCAAGGCGCGTATGACATGGTATCGTGATCAATATGCTGGTGATTTTTCCGATTTCAACGACCCGAAATTTTCACCACTGATGGCCGATGATTTTTCAAATTTGCCGGACACATATATCCTGACGGGTGGTTTTGATCCGTTGATGGATGATGGCGCCCTTTACGCGCAAAAGCTTGAACAGGCGGGAATCAACGTCACCTATCGGCATTTCCCCGGTCAAATCCACGCCTTTATCAACCTGACCAAAGTCATCCCCGAAGGCACGCAGGCCCTTGATGAAATTGCGGACTGGTTGCCCGATGTTTGATCAAATCATGCGAATTTCAAAATGAGCCATATCCATATCCAGGCCGCCCGCACCCCCGACAAAATAGCCGTCGAAATGGTGGAAACGGGGCAAACCCTGACATATGCCGCGCTCGAAGGCCGTTCAAATCAGGCGGCTCGGGCGCTGCGATCCTTGGGGGTAGAACAAGGCGACCATATCGCGTTTTTACTGGATAACCGGCTTGATTTCTTTGAAATCCTGTTCGCCGCCCAACGTGCCGGAATTTTTTTTACCGCCGTAAGCCGCTACCTAAGCGTCGATGAAGCGGCCTATATCGTGCGCGATTGTGGGGCCAAGGTTTTCATAGCTGCGCCCGCGACGGCGGCAACCGCGGCCGGTGTGCGCGCCGCGATTGATCCGGACGTGCATTGTTTTATGCTCGACGAACAAGCCGAAGGATTTCGCCATTGGCAACTGTTTCGTGCGTCGTTTCCATGCACCCGCATCGCGGATGAAACCAAAGGCCACCCGATGCTGTATTCATCCGGCACCACAGGGCGGCCCAAAGGCATCAAACGACATTTTGACCCTTCTGCAATCGAGGGCGCGCACCCGTTGATGGAGGTTGTCTGTCTCGATTTTGGCGGCATGAGCGACGAAAGTATATATCTCTCGCCCGCGCCGCTTTATCATTCGGCGCCGCTTGCGGTGGCCACAACGGCGTTGATGTATGGCGCCAAAGTTCTGGTGATGGAGAAGTTTTTACCCGAAGAATTTCTTGCCATTGCAGAGCGTTTTGAAGTGACCCACACCCAAGTGGTGCCAACCATGTTCGTGCGCCTGTTAAAATTGCCCGACGCGACGCGGGCCAAATATGATTTGTCGAAACTGACCTGTGCAATCCATGTTGCCGCACCATGCCCCGTGGAAATCAAGCACCGGATGATTGAGTGGTGGGGACCGATAATATTTGAATATTACGCGGGCACCGAGGGCAACGGGGTCACCATGTGCACGTCTGATGAATGGCTCGCCCGTCCGGGGACGGTGGGGCGTTCAAGGCTCGGCAAAATCTGGATCACGGACGAGAAGGGCACGCCTTTGCCAAACGGAGAAACCGGCGATGTTTTCTTTGATGCCGGTCTCAAGTTTTCTTACCATAATGATCCTGAGAAAACCGCCAAGGCCCATCATGTCAATGGCTGGTCCACCCTTGGTGATGTCGGGCATCTGGATGATGACGGGTATTTATTTCTGACCGACCGGCGTGCCTATACGATCATTTCCGGCGGGGTGAATATTTATCCGCAAGAGACGGAAGACCGGTTGATCATCCACCCCGGTGTGGCCGATGCGGCGGTGTTCGGGGTGCCCGACAGTGATCTGGGCGAGGCGGTCAAAGCGGTTGTTCAACTTCTTGATCCCAAGGCCGCTGGCGCAGCTATGGAAGAAAAACTGATTGCATGGTGTCGCGCCGCGATAAGCCCGCTTAAATGCCCGAAAACCATTGATTTTCGTGCGGAACTGCCGAGAACCGACACTGGTAAACTGATGAAACGCAAACTCAAGGATGCCTATTGGGAGGCGGTTCAAGCGCGATGAGATGAATCGCTGTTCTAGATTTGGCGCGCTTGTGTGGTTTGTTGCAGATAGGTGGAGCAGCCGGTGAGCGCCGCAAAATCATCGTCTATCAACACCATGCTGAAATCTTGCATCAATTCCGACTTTCGGCCTTTGTTTGTATAGGCTTGGGCAAGGTTGAACCGTTCAAAATGGGGGGCCAAATGCCGCGCGACGCCACCGGCAAGGAAAATCCCGCCAAAAGGCAGATAGGCCAAGGTGAAGTCGCTTAATACGCGGCCCAAAAGGGTGGTGTATATGGCCATCGCACGCGTCGCCAGAGGATCGTTTCCCCGGGCAATTGCGGTGGTAATCTCTGCGCCGCTCAGGGTTCGATCATTTTTCGCCTCATGCGCGACCCATGCGTAAACGGCTTCTAACCCGCGCCCCGAAAGGACATCTTCAATCGAGCAATAGCCCTGTTGATGACCGGCAAAACGTGCCAAACGCAAATCGTTTTCATCGCGCACCGGCATTTCGATATGGCCGCTTTCCGAAGCAGCCACAGACAAGTCCCCGCGCGCGTTCTTATGCACAATGGCGGTGTTGAACCCGGTCCCAAGCCCGACAACCAGTCGGGTCGAGGCGGGGCGTTTTTCACCGGATCCGGGGAATATCACATTTTGACCCGCGTCCGGTAGATCATCAAGGCAATAGCCAAGCGCCTCGAGGTCGTTCAGTAGCGATACCTTTTCAAGCCCGATAATACGCCCGATCAAATGGGCATCTACGCGCCAGCCAAGGTTTGTCACCTCAACCACGTCGCCCAACATCGGGCCGGCGATGGCCACGCAAGCGGCATCAATTACCGGCCTGCCAATGTCGTCAAAATAGGGCTGCAAAATTTCTTCAAATGTGGCCGCCCCGGCATTGCGGAACCGCCGAATAGACGCGCGCACCACACGCCCGTTTTCGGTCAAGGCAATGCGGGTATTGGTGCCCCCGATATCGGCCACCAGAAATCGCCCGACAGCACAAGGTTTGCCGGTATTTGAAGGGGCAACTGTGGTCGAATTTTTCAAAGCCGCTCCTATGGAAAGTGAATTACCGGCAAAATTGCAGTGTTTGCGCCAAACTTCAACATGATCCTTGCGTGCCTCTAAATGCAAGGCCAATCACGCGCGCCGCGCCGTGGACCCTGCCTATGTCGCTTTTTCGCTCACAACAGTCGGGCAAAGTTTGCCCCCAAGATGCGATTTCCGGCAAAACTGCCCCAAACACGTCGTTCAAGGAGTCGCCCAATGAAAACCCATGCCAAAGCTCTGGTTGTTGGAGGCGGTGCTGTTGGCACCTCCATTGCCTATCATCTCGCGGCGGCGGGTTGGGACGATGTGATGCTTGTGGAACGTGATGAGCTTACCTCTGGGTCAACATGGCATGCTGCGGGTTTGTTGCCCTATTTCAACATGTCCTATGCCACCACGCATATTCATGACTATTCCATCAAGTTTTACAAAACCCTTGAGGAAGAAACCGGCCTTAACGCCGGATTTGCCGTGGTTGGCAATCTGCGTATGGCCCAGACCGATGAGCGTATGGAAGAATATCAACTCTATGCCTCGACGGCCGAAACCTGCGGGGTGCCTTATGAATTTCTCACCCCTGACGAGGTTAAACAACGTTGGCCGCTGATCCGCACTGAAGATCTCAAGGGGGCATTGTATCACAACACTGACGGTTATATTAACCCCGCCGATGTCACTATGGCGATGGCCAAGGGCGCACGCCAACGCGGTGTCGTGATCGAACGTAGATGGCAGGTTGATGGCTATGAATGGAACGGCACGGCGTGGGATGTGACCTGCACCAAGATGATCGAAAAAGGCGGCAATCTTGTGCGGTCCGAGGAAACCGTGGTTGTGACTGCCGAACATGTTGTGACGGCGACCGGCAACCATGCCCAACGCACCGCCAAATTGCTTGGCATCAAAATTCCGGCTGTCCCTGTTGAACACCAGTTTATCGTGATGGAACAAGATCCCGCGTTGGTGAAATATCGCGCCGAGGGCCACGCCGAACATCCGGTTATCCGCGATGCCGACGCGCAATCCTACGTGCGCGAAGAACGCGGTGGCTGGATTCTGGGCATCTATGAAAAACATGCGCCTGCGCGGTTTGAACATGGCGTGCCGGATAGTTTCCGCGCCGATCTGTTTCCGCTCGCGCTTGATCGGATCGAAGAACAATATATGGCGATGATCCATCGTATTCCGTCCTGTGAAGACAGCGGGTTGAAGGATGATTTCAACGGCCCGATTTGTTATACGCCCGACGGCAACCCGTTGGTCGGGCCTGCGCCGGGTCTGCGCAATATGTGGCTTGCCGAAGGGTTCTCGTTCGGGATCACCGCGGCGGGTGGCACCGGTTATTATTTGGCGCAAATGATGGTGAATGGCGAGGCCGAGATTGATATGGCGTCGCTTGATCCCAAACGCTACGGCGACTGGATGACCACCGAATATGCGGCGCGCAAAAACGAAGAATGTTATGAACACGTCTATGTTTTGCACCACCCCGATGAAGAACGCGCCGCGTGCCGTCCGTTGCGCACCTCGCCCGCCTATGATCGCCAAGCCGCGCGTGGCGCGCAGTTCGGTTTTGTTAACGGCTGGGAGCGGCCAAATTATTTTGCACCTGCCGGCTTTGACGATACCGCCGCGCGGTCGTTCCGCCGTGGCGGTTGGTGGAAACATGTGGTGGAAGAAGCCCGCGCCATTCGTGAAGGTGTCGGCCTCGTGGATGCCACGGCGTTTACCAAACACGTCGTAAAAGGGCCGGGTGCCACGCAGTTCCTTGATTGGTTCACGTGTAATAAACTGCCCAAAATCGGGCGTATTAACCTTACCTATGCCCTCACGGATGCGGGCACCACGCGCACTGAATACACCATCGTGCGCAATGGCGAAAACGATTATTATCTGGTGTCGGCAGGCGCATGGACGGCCTATGACGCCGATTTTCTGCGCAAAGCCGCCGCCGATAAAATGGATGAATTCGGCTATATCGAAATTCAGGATGTGACCACGCAATGGGGCGTATTTGCCATCGCCGGTCCGAAATCCCGCGATGTTTTGCGCGCGGTGATTAGCGATGCCGATCCCGAAACCGCCCTGTCCAACAAGCGGTTTCCGTGGCTCTCGGCGCGCCAAATCGAACTTGGCATGTGTCCGGTCAACGCTATTCGCGTGGCCTATACAGGGGAATTGGGGTGGGAACTTCACCACCCGATCGAGATGCAAAACTACCTGTTTGATCTTCTCGAAAAAGCCGGTGAACCGTTTGGTATGAAACTTGTCGGGGCGCGCGCCCAAAACTGGCTGCGTTTAGAAAAATCATACCGTGCCTTTGGCACCGAACTTGGCCGCGACGCCACCCCGCTTGAGGCCGATTTGCCGCGCTTTGTCGATCTTGGGAAGGATTTCAACGGCAAACCCGCGATGGAGGCGATTGGCATCCGTTCCAAATGTGTGACGCTGTTGATTGACGGGCCGGACGATGCCGATCCGTGGGGGCGCGAGGTTCTTTATCATGGGGATACCCGTGTTGGTCGCCTCACGTCTGGTGGGTATTCGGTTGCTTTCGGGAAATCCATCGGCATGGGCTATGTGACGCCGGAAACGGCGGTTATCGGCACCAAACCCAAGGTGAAAATGTTTGACGCGCTTTGGGATGCCGAGATCGTCCAAGACAGCCCCTATGATCCGACCAACGCGACCATTCGTATGAACGGATAAGAGGCGCTGGTTGCGGGACCGGATCGGATGGTGGTAGGTGTAGATAGGTGTAAAGCCTTGCAATCACAGTCTTTTGAGGATCATCTCGGAGGTGATCAAAACCGGATTTCCCTCGGGTTTAAGCAGGCCCTCCATATGCGTTCCATCAAGCCCGACAATGGCGATTTCGATATGGGCCTGTGGCTTTGCACCGCTTAGATCAATCTCGCCTTTGGTGACAAAAAATTCGGTGGCAAAGCTGTGCATGATCCGGCCATCGGCAAAATGTGCGCCGATGATGGAGCCAACCCCGAAAACCTCGGCGCGGGTCCAACCGGCGCTTTGGCAACACTCGATAAGCGGTTTTGACAGTTCAACATTGGGCGCAATCCGGAGCAATATCGCCTCTGGATTGTCCGGTGCGGGGCGGGCCTGTTGCGCGACAAACAGATCAAATCCGGTTTGCGCGTCTGGCACCCGATTGAAACGCGCCTGTTTGAAACCGATGCCTTTCATGCGCGCCGGATTGCCAAGAGTACAGGTTTCCGGCAATAAATGCCCCATCGCAAGGTGCCCATCCGGCCCACGGGTGATGCCATGACAATGGTAAAACGGCCCGTCTTGTAAGGCACCGCAATTGATGCCGGCATCCTGAATAACGCCCGGCATCGGTGCCTCGTAGGTCTTGCTATACCACGCAACATGGGTGTCATCAGGGGACAGGCCCGGAATGACATAACGCACTGTCGTCATTGGCGTCTCAACAAGGCGCACATACCCCCCGACAAGTCCCAAGCGCGCGATTTGGGCGGCTAGACCGTCGTGCAGCGAGATGCCGGCGGCGAGGGTGAAATCGAGATCGACAACATCGGTTGTCGCCATCGAATAATCGGCCCCCGAGGGACCGGGTTGTTGAACATAGGACGGCAAGGGCGCGGTCATGTGGTGGCCTTTTTGCGCTGTTCAAGAAACGCGGTGCGCACTTGTTTCTTGGTGATTTTGCCATAGGCGGATTTGGGCAGGCTGTCCCAGAAATGAAATTCCTTGGGCATTTTGTAGCTGGCGATTTGGGTTGATAGATGGTCACGGATTTGCGTGTTGGACGGCATATTTTCATCGGTGGCCACGCAAATCGCGATGCCGATCTCGCCCCATTTTGGGTCGGGAATACCGATCACTGCCGCCTCGGTAACGGCGGGGTGAGATAGAATTTTTTCTTCTATTTCACGGGGGTAGATGTTTGATCCGCCGGAAATATACATATCGGATTCGCGTCCTGTTATGTAGAAAAATCCCTGTTCGTCCATGTGGCCGACATCGCCGGTGCGAAACCATCCGTTGCGAAAACATTCGGCGTTGGCCTTTGGGTTGTCCCAATATCCGGCAAAAACGGCAGGGCCAACAACGCAGAATTCTCCGGTTTCTCCGGCGGGAAGTTCGCGGCCTTGGCTGTCCTGGATCTGCACTTCGATGCCGGTGCGCGCATATCCGCAGGTGCCGTTTCGCGCGTCGGATTCAATGGAATGTAGCGCTGGTGGCAGCACGGTAATGTTGCCCGTCACCTCGCCAAGGCCGAAATATTGCACCAGAACCGGCCCGAGCTTTTCGAGGGCGTAAATCTGATCGACGCGATACATCGGGGCGCCGGCATAGATCACATAGCGCAGGCTGCTGTGGTCAAATTCATCCACGGCGGGGTGTTCGGTCAGCATTTTAAGGATGGTTGGCACGGTGAACAGACTGCTGGCTTTATGGGTCTCGATGAGTCTCCAGATGTCCTGTGCGTCAAAGCGTGCGCCTTTTGGCAGGATTGTCGCGCCACCGCGTGCGATCATCAACAGGGCGTGCATCCCTGCGCCGTGGGAAAGTGGCGCGACGATAACGGTCGAATCCAGTTCGGTGGTGGCGGGCATCAAATCGCAAAGGTGATTGGTGACCACGAACCCCATTTGGCCATGGGTCAGCACCGAGGCTTTGGGGCGGCCGGTGGTGCCGGAGGTGTAGAAAAACCAACAGGGATCGTCGCGGTCCATCACCGCAAGAGGCGTGATTTGGCCAAGGTGGCGGGCGGTGATGTCGTCGTAATCGTCGCCAAAATCCGACGCTCCGATGGAGATGGTGAATTTGAGGCGCGGCGCGCAATGGGCGGCGTGTTCGGGGAAATCGGCGTGGCAGATCATGCCGGTGGCACCGCTTGATTCGGCGAGCCAGTCAAGGTCGTCGGGCATGCCGCGAAAATTGGCGGGAACCCAGACCGCGCCGACGCGAAAACAGGCGAGCATGCTTTCGAACATCTGGTTGCAATTGGTGGATTGAACCAGAATCCGGTCGCCTTTTTGCACGCCGTAATCAACGACCAAAGCCACGGCCATAGCGTTGACGCGGGCATTCAAATCGCGCCAGTTCCATGTTTTTTCGCCCCAGATAAATGCCGGACGGTCGGGGTGTCGGCGCGCGGCCTGATCTGCAAAATGGGCAAGGTTCATCGCACGGGTCGAGGTGGGGCGCATCACTTAACCCGTTCTAAAATAGACACATAATTGGTAACTGCCGCGCCGCCCATGTTGAACACACCGGCCATGTTGGCGTCTTTGATTTGCATGCCGCCGGCATCATTCATCAATTGCATCGCGGCCATAACGTGCATGGAAACACCGGTTGCGCCGATGGGGTGCCCGCGCGCCTTGAGACCGCCCGAGGGGTTGACCGGCAGGCGGCCATCTTTGCGGGTGAGGCCTTCTTGAATGGCCTTCCAACCCTCGCCAACTGCGGTCAGGCCCATGGCTTCGTATTCGATCATTTCAGCGGTGGTAAAGCAGTCGTGGGTCTCGACAAAGCTCAGATCTTCGAGGGAAATTCCGGCTTGGTCCTTGGCCTGTGCCCATGCGCGGTGCGCGCCGTCAAAGGCGTGCATTTCACGGCGCGACAGGGGGAACATATCGTTCTGGTGGGCGCGGGCGCGAAAGGCGATGGCGCGTTTCAAATCGGCGGCGGCGGCGGGGCTTGCGATGACCAAAGCGGCGGCACCGTCAGAGACGAGAGAGCAATCGGTGCGGCGCAACGGACCGGCGACAATGGGGTTTTTATCAGACACGGTGTTGCAGAAATCAAAGCCGAAATCCTTTTGCATATGGGCATAAGGGTTGTGCATCGCGTTGGCGTGGTTTTTGGCGGAAATCATCGCCAAGGCTTTGCTTTGATTGCCATATTTTTGAAAATAGGATTGGGTAATCTGGCCGAAAATGCCAGCAAAACCGGCCTCTACCTGATCTTCTTCTTTGCGGTAGGCACCGGCGAGAAGGATATCGCCAACCTCGGAAATTGGCACGCCGGTCATTTTCTCGGCACCGAACACGAGAGCGATTTCACCGCGCCCCGATTCAATGAAATCTATCGCTGTGTAAATCGCGGCGGTGCCGGTGGCGCAGGCGTTTTCAACGCGCACGGCGGGGGTGTGGCGCAATTCGGGCATGGCGGCAGAGATCAATCCGGCCTCAAACCCTTGCTTGGAAAAACCGGCGTTCAGCACACCTATTGTCGCAAAATCAACGTCTTGCGCGTCAATTCCCGCGTGCTCAAGGGCGGCATTTCCAACCTCGGCAATCAGGGCTTCGATATCGGAGGCGTCGGATTTCCCGAATTTGGAATGGGCCCAGCCCACGATTACACTTTCGGTTTTCATCTGCGACTTTCCCTTGATTTGGCGGTTTGGAGGAAAATTATCACATATGAATAGATTGTAAACGACAGAGGCAGAGCGTGCGGGGGCAGAGCGTGCGGAAAAATCGGGATTGCGTCAGGTTAACAAGGGGAAACGGGCGCAAAACCGACCTATGGTTCACGTATGTATATCGTATGGTTCGCGCGCATACGTTTGTGCCGATTTGTGCCGGTTAACGCAGCGCGCGGTAGAAAGGGTTAATAACCGGAGGCATTGCCGTCTTTGCGCGGATCAGACCCGCCAATCATAACGCCGCGTGCGTGGTCGACGCCGATGATTTGACCACCACCATGCGGCATGGCCACGCGGGACACCGGATGGCCAAGGTCGGAAAGTCCCGAGAGGACAGCGTTGTCAATTCCGGCCTCAAGCCCGACGGCGTTGTCGTCCCAGAAAACGCGTGGATGATCGAGCGCCTGTTGGGGGTCCATGCCGTAGTCGATCATATTGGCGAGAACATGGGCGTGGCCCATCGGTTGATAGGCGCCGCCCATGACCCCGAAAGAATAGGCAAGTTTGCCGTTTTTGGTGGCCATGCCGGGAATGATGGTGTGCAACGGGCGTTTGCGCGGGCCGATGGCGTTGTCGTGGCCGGGGGTGAGGGAAAAACAGGCTCCGCGGTTTTGCAAAGTGATGCCGGAATTCGGGGTAACGATGCCGGAGCCAAAGCCGTTATAGACAGAATTGATGAACGACACGGCGCGCAAATCGCGGTCAATAACGGTGAGGTAAACCGTATCGGAGGCGGGCAATTTTGGCAGGGTGATCGCATCGTTGCGTTTTTGCGGGTTAAAAAGCGCGGCAAGCGCATTGGTGTGATCAGGCGACAGGATTTGGGAAACCCGGGCGGTCATGGTGGCGGGATCGCCAACATAGGCGTCACGAACCGAATAGGCGAGGCGGCCCGCTTCGATCTCTAAATGGGCGCGTTCAATACTGTTGACGGAGTGGCCTCGCGCATCAAGGGCATCAAGCAGGTTGAGCAGGATCAACGCGGTGATGCCGTGGCCGTTGGGCGGGATTTCATAGACATCGGTGCCGTGGTAATTTGTGGAAATCAGATCGACCCAATCGGCGGTGCTCGCGGCCATATCCGATTCGGTGAGGAAACCGCCCGCGGACTGCACGGTGGCGGCGATCTCGGTCGCGATTTTGCCGGTGTAAAAGGCGTCGACGCCCGAGGTTGCGACGGTTTCCAGCGTTTTCGCCAATTCGGGAAAGGCAAGCATGGTGCCGGCAAGGGGCGCGCGGCCATTGTGCAGAAGTTGCGATTTGGCGGCGCTGTGTTGGAGCAGTTTATCGGTCAGCGTGGCCCAGTCAAAAGCCACACGCGGGGCCACGGGAAAGCCGTTATTGCCATAAGCGATGGCATCGCGAAACAGGGTGCCAAAACCAAGCGTGCCAAAGCGGTTGGCCAATGCATCCCACGCCTTGAGCGCGCCGGGGGTGGTGATGGAATGGGCCGGATGCGCGTTAAGATCGGTAATGCCACGTTCAAGATACCAATCCAGATGGGCACCGGCGGGGGCGCGGCCAGAGCCGTTGAGACCATGCAATGTGCCATCGGGTTCGTGCAAAATGACAAAGCAATCACCGCCGATGCCGGTGGACTGGGGTTCAACCACACACAGCGTGGCGCTTGCCGCGATGGCGGCGTCAACGGCATTGCCTCCCGCCTGCAGGATTTTCAGGGCGGTTTGGGTGGCCAGCGGGTGCGAGGTGGCAGCCATACCATTGGTGGCCATCGTGGGCGAGCGGCCGGGGAGTTGGAAATTGCGCATGGTGTGGCCTTTTTTTGATGGGGTTAGGTGCGACCGGCAAAGGCGCTCGGGTTTTCACCGAAACGCGATTTATAGGCGCGCGAGAACAGAAGTTGGTTGGAAAAACCGCAAGCAAACGCGATTTCGGTGATGGAAAGGTTGGTTTCGACGATCAGGTTGCGACCATGATCAACGCGGATATTTTTGTAGTAATGCGAGGGCGAGGTGGCAAGATAGCGTTGGAAAAGGCGTTCCATCTGGCGTTTGGAGATGCCTTCGACTTCGGTCATCTCGACAAGGGAAATCGGGTCTTCGATGTGATCGTGCATTTGACGCACAAGGCGCACGAGGCGTGGATTGCGGCTCTTGATTGCGGCGGCGATGGAGGATTGTTGGTCAACATCCGCCTGTCGTTTGACGCCGTGCACGCACATATCGGCAACACGATGGGTCAAGCCCGGCCCGTGATCCCGTTCAATGGCGGCAAGCATCATATCGGTGCCGGCCGCGCCACCACCGCAGGTGATGATTTTGCGGTCGCTTTCAAACAGGTGCGCAGAGACCGGCAGGTCGGGAAAATGTTCGCTAAACGCGGGTTGATTGTCCCAATGCAAGGTGAATTTCCGGTCGGTTAACAGGCCTGCACGGGCCAAAGTATAGGCGCCGGTGCAGATGCCGCCGACGAGGCCGCCACTTCGGGAATGGCGGCGCAAAAGGTCAAGGGTTTTGGGCTGGGCCGCCGAAAACCCGTCAAGGCCGGAGCAGACCATCACCGCATCGTGGCGGTGCACGTTGACGAGTGCGCTATCGACCGCGATTGTAACGCTGTTGGAGCATTGCACAGGTTGGCCATCTTCCGAGAGCAGGAACCAGCGGTAAAGGCATTGGCCGGTGAGTTGATTGGCGATGCGCAAGGGTTCGACTGCCGCACTAAAGGCGAGCATGGTCATGCGGGGGAGCAGGATGAAATAAAAGTCGCGGGTTTCGGGGGCGTGGCCCAATTCGAAAAATGCCGCACCTGCGGGGACAAAACGGGCAGGGTCGGCAATGGCAGCCGACAAGATGTCGGGCTGTGTCGTGGATTTGCGGTTTGGTTCAGGTGTTTTATGCGGATTTTCCATTGGCGGCGATCATGGGGCAAACGAGCGCAAAGGAAAAGAGCGATTGATGCCAAAGTCGCCAGAGGGCGGTCAACACGGGGCAGTGTTGAATTCGCCGTTATTTTCGGGTGTTGCGGGGGGTAGCAGGGCCGATAGGGACCTGTGACAAAATAATTCAGACTCGGACGGGCGTTTTAGTATATATGCGAATAATGCGATGTATCAGGGGACGAGATTATGACCACAGCAACAGAACAATCGGGTAACCGGCTCGAACATTATCCGGTGACATTTTTTGCCGTCACTATGGGAATGGCGGGGTTGGCATTGGCGATCGGGGCATTTGAAAAAGCCTATGGGTTGACGTCGGCGGTATCGGGCATTGCATTTGGCGTGGCGATGATCTTGTTCGGGGTGATTGTTCTCGGGTATTTGTTGAAAATCCTGCGCCATTGGAAATCGGTGGTTGGCGAGTGGAAACATCCCGTGCGCCTCGCGTTTTTTCCGGCGATTTCGATTTCTTTGATGTTGCTGGCGACCGCGTGTTTGCAGCATTTACCTGTCATTGCCGAGGGCGCGTGGCTGTTGGGGATGGCGCTTCAGGGGGTATTGACGATTGCGGTGATTTCCGGCTGGGTCGGGGCGCGGGCATTTCCGCATGTGACGCTGTCGCCGGCGTGGTTCATTCCGGCGGTTGGCAATGTGATTGTGCCGCTCGCCGGTGCGCCGCTTGGGTATATTGAGCTGAGCTGGTATTTCATGTCGGTGGGGTTGCTGTTCTGGATTGTGCTGCTGACGCTGGTGATGAACCGGCTGTTTTTTCACGAGCCATTGCCGGGGAAATTGCAACCGGCACTGGTTATTTTGATCGCACCACCAGCGGTGGCGTTTACCGCGTGGATCGGTCTTGTCGGCGAAGTTGATATATTTGCGCGGTTTCTGTTGAACGTGGCCTATGTTTTTACCTTGATTGTCGCGGTGCAATTGCCGCGTATCATCAAATTGCAGTTTTCATTGTCGCATTGGGCGTTGTCTTTTCCGATTGCTGCCGCTGCCATTGCCAGCTTCAAATTTGCCGGTGCGACCGGATCACAGGTGCACAACATTTTCGGGGTGGTGTTGTTGGCGGCGCTGGTGGTGATCATTGCCGGCCTGTTGTGGCGCACATTCGGGGCGATCAAGGCGGGCAAAGTCTGTCAGCCAGAGTAGAATTTGCCTTATGATACCGGACGCAGGCCCAACATCGCGCGGGCCTGTGTCGGGGTGGCGACGGGGCGCGCGTGTTTGTTGCAGAGATCGACGGCACGTTGCACCAAGGCGGCATTGGACGGGGCGAGGGTGTGTTTGTCGAGGCGGATATTATCCTCGAGGCCGGTGCGCACATGGCCGCCCGCAGTGATGCACCATTCGTTCAACGTGATCTGGTGGCGGCCAATTCCGGCGGCGCACCATTCCCCGTCGGGATTGAGGCGCTCAACAGTTTTTATATAGAAATCAAAGGTTTCGCGGTCCACCGGCATCGCGTTTTTCACCCCCATCACAAACTGGATATAGAGCGGGGCAGGCAGGCGGCCATCGCGCATCATCAACGCGGCCTGATGGATATGCGAGAGGTCAAAGGCCTCGATCTCGGGCAGGATATCGCAGGTTTTCATTTCAGCGGCGAGATGGTCGACCAGAGCGGGCGGGTTTTCATAGACCCGCGTCGGGAAATTGTTGGAACCAACGGTAAGCGAGGCCATATCGGGGCGCAAAGGCAACATACCGCCGCGTTCATGGCCCGCGCCGGACCGGCCGCCGGTGGAAAATTGCACGATCATACCGGGGCAATGTTTGCGGATACCGTCCTGTAGGGCCGCGAAACGATCGGGGTCGGAGCAGGGCAATCCGGCGTCGTCGCGCACATGGGCGTGGCAAATGCTGGCCCCTGCCTCGTAGGCGGCGTGGGTGCTCTCGATCTGTTCGGCAACGGTGACGGGCAGGGCAGGGTTGTCGGATTTAAGCGGAACAGAGCCGGTGATCGCGACGCAGATAATGCAGGGTTTGGTCATGGCTGTGCCCGATTCTGTTTTCCGGTATCTGGTCCGATCTTAGGTGTTTTGTGCCGGTTTTGAAGCAGGAATGGCGCTTTAGTTGGTCAGTCTGGCACCCAATTGCGTCAAAACCGGTTTTAGAACCTGATCGGTGATATACAATGATCCCTCATAGGTTGAGTTAACCGCAAAAGTTGGTGACGGAGATGATCAGGCGGCGCTTTTGGTTTGGTTTTCGATTATCTCGATCCCGTCGGAGAATGTGACGCCTTGAATGAGTTTTGGCAACTGGTTTTTGCCCCTCAATTTTAGCCATCG
>JAUZRV010000315.1 GCA_030950105.1 Rhodobacterales bacterium
CGCGGCATCAGCCGCCCGAACACCCCCAGATATCAACCTTCAACGCACACTCTAAACTCAGTTCAAAACGCCGCCGTCAACCCGGCCGATCCAGTGCGCCGGAAGGAAATACCCGGAGGCTGATGAATAATTCGGGTTAGGACAATTGCCCATCTGCACAGCTTTTTCTTGCAATTCACAAGGGCGCTATGCCAAGCAGTCACTGCCGTATTCTATTTCCCGACGCCCCAAAAGGCTTCGCAAATGAATATGCGATGCGGCGATCAACTGCGTGGCCAAAGGAGCGAGCAATGGAAAAAGTCAAATTCACCCAGATGAAAGATGGCGACAAAGAAGATTTCGTTTTCCTGAACGCGCATGAAACCGAATACACCAAAGGCACCGCTGACCGTTTGTTGGCCGCTCTTGTTGAACTGGACACAGGCCTCTCGGGGTATCAAATCACCCGCCTCGGCCATTCTCTGCAATCGGCCACCCGCGCCCACCGTGACGGGGCCGATATTGACTGGGTTGTTGCCGCCCTGCTGCATGACATTGGCGATATTTATGCACCTTATAACCACGACGAATATGCCGCGTCGATCCTGCGCCCGTTTTTGCGCGAACAATGCACTTGGGTGGTTGAAAAACACGCCGATTTCCAACTCGCGTATTTTGGCCAACACGTCGGCGCCGATCCCGATGCCCGCGCCGCCCACAAGGGCCATATTTATTATGATGATTGTCCCGAATTCTGCGAACGTTGGGACCAAAACAGTTTTGATCCCGAATACGATACCCTCGCGATAGATTTCTTTGCACCAATGGTGCGCGCGGTTTTCGCCCGCAAACCCTATGATCCGGCAATCCTCAATGCGGGCGCGCGTATTCCGCTCGCCCCCGATCCACAACCACTTCGGGCGTAAACCGCTTTCCCTTGCCGCGCCAATTGGTTATCTGATCTTCAACACATGCCCCGTTACATGCATTGAGGACAAGACAGATGGCGATGGAAAAGAAATTCGATCCGGCAGAGGCCGAAACCCGTATCTATGCGAAATGGGAAGCGGAAAACGCCTTTGCCGCCGGTGCCAACGCCCGCGACGGGGCCGATAGTTTTTCGATCATGATTCCGCCGCCCAATGTCACCGGCGCGCTGCATGTGGGACATGCGTTTAACAACACCTTGCAAGACATCCTGATCCGTTGGTACCGCATGCGCGGCGATGACACGCTCTGGCAACCCGGTCAGGATCACGCCGGAATCGCCACGCAATTGCAGGTCGAAAAGATGTTGGCCGCCAATGGTGAACCGTCGCGCGCCGAAATGGGCCGTGAAGCGTTTATTGAAAAGGTCTGGGAATGGAAGGAAAAATACGGCTCCACCATTATCAACCAGCTCAAACGGCTTGGTGCATCCTGCGATTGGGATCGTAACGCCTTCACCATGGACACGAATTTCCACGATGCCGTTCTCAAGGTCTTCGTTGATCTCTACAACAAAGACCTTATTTATCGCGGCAAGCGCCTCGTCAATTGGGACCCGCATTTTGAAACCGCGATTTCCGACCTCGAAGTTGAAAATATCGAAGTAGACGGCCACATGTGGCACTTCAAATACCCCCTCGCCGGCGGGGCGGAATATGAATATATCGAAAAAGACGAAGACGGCAACGTCACCCTGCGCGAAACACGTAACTACATTTCCATCGCCACCACCCGCCCCGAAACCATGCTCGGGGATGGCGCCGTGGCTGTGCACCCCGATGATGAACGCTATGCGCCCATCGTCGGAAAACTCTGCGAAATTCCCGTTGGACCCAAAGAACATCGCCGCCTGATTCCGATCATCACCGATGATTATCCCGATATGACCTTCGGCTCTGGTGCGGTGAAAATCACCGGCGCGCATGACCTCAATGATTACGGCGTCGCCAAACGCAACAACATCCCGCTCTATCGCCTGATGGACACCCGCGCGGTGATGCGCGAGGACGGCATGGATTACGCCGCTGCCGCCACCCGCGCCAAAGAAATTGCCAATGGTGCCGATTTTGTTGACGCCGAGATCGACCAGATTAACCTGATCCCCGATGCCTATCGCGGCATGGACCGCTTCGAGGCCCGCAAAGCGGTGATCAAAGACATCGACGCCGAAGGCCTGATGATCATGGTCGAAGACAAAAAGATCATGCAGCCGTTTTGTGACCGCTCCAAGGTGGTGATGGAACCCATGCTCACCGATCAATGGTATGTCGACGCCGCCAAACTCGCCGGACCCGCCCGTGACGCGGTGACGGACGGGCGCGTGAAGATTATGCCCGAAAGCGGCGAAAAAGTATACTTCAACTGGATGAACAATATTGAGCCTTGGTGCATTTCAAGGCAGCTTTGGTGGGGGCATCAAATTCCGGTTTGGTATGGCCTTGATCTGGGAAGCGACGGCAGTTTCCGCAACGGACAGGGAAACCTTGACGAGGTCGAATTGCTCGGCTTGCTCATGGATGGTGGTATGATGCACGCCAATACGGTCATGCATTGCGCCTCTGAATTTGACGGGGTAGTGAGCGCCTTTAGGAACGAACTTGTTGATATTCCTCAACCACTTAGCCATTCATCCATTGTAGAAGTTGCCAACAAAGCCGACGCCATAAAGCGCATCGCCGCAAGCCTTGCAAACTATGCCACCGATCAGGATCCTACCCAATTGGTCTATCCGGTATGGCGTGATCCCGATGTCCTCGACACGTGGTTTTCTTCCGGTCTCTGGCCAATCGGCACCCTTGGCTGGCCCAACGACACGCCGGAACTCGAAAAATATTTCCCCACTTCCACCCTGATCACCGGCCAGGACATCCTGTTCTTCTGGGTCGCCCGCATGATGATGATGCAACTCGAGGTCACCGGCGAAATCCCTTTTGACACCGTTTATCTGCACCAACTGGTGCGCGACGAAAACGGCGTTAAAATGTCCAAAACCTTGGGCAATGTCATCGACCCGCTGGATATGATCGACGAATTCGGCGCCGACGCGGTGCGGTTCACCATGACCTCGATGGCGTCTATCGGCGGATCGCTTAAACTGTCGATGGAACGCGTCAAAGGCTATCGCAATTTTGGCACCAAACTCTGGTCTGCCGCGCGGTTTGCCGAGATGAACGAATGTGTGCCGGTCGCCGGATTCGATCCCAAATCCTGCCAACTCACCCTCAACAAATGGATCGTCGGCGAAACCGCGCGCGCGTTGGACGAGGTCAACACATCCCTCGCCGCCTATCGGTTCAACGATGCCGCCAGCACGCTTTATGCCTTTGTTTGGGGCAAGGTTTGCGATTGGTATGTGGAAATGACCAAGCCGATATTCTTTGGCGAAGACGCCGCCGCCATTGCCGAGACCCGCGCCACAATGGCATGGGTGATCGACCAGTGTTTGATCCTGCTGCACCCGATCATGCCGTTCATCACCGAAGAACTCTGGAATAGCATCACCGCGCGCGAAAAAATGCTGGTTCACACCGATTGGCCCACCTACACCGCTGCCGGTCTTGTTGATGAAACGGCAGATCGTGAACTCAACTGGGTGATTTCGCTGATTGACGCCGTGCGCTCGGCGCGCCAGCAAATGCACGTGCCCGCCGGCCTTAAAATCCCGATGCTGGTCAGCGCACTTGACGACGCAGGTCGCACCGCATGGACCGGCAACGAGGCGGTGATCAAACGCATTGCCCGCATCGAGAGCCTGACCGATGCCAACAGTTTCCCCAAAGGCGTGGTGACCGTCGCGGTTGAGGGCGGCAGTTTTGGCCTGCCCTTGGCGGATATCATTGATATCTCTGCCGAAAAAGAACGCCTTGAAAAGACGCTTGCCAAACTCTCCAAGGAACTCGGGGGCTTGCGTGGGCGTTTGAACAACCCCAAATTCGCCGCCTCGGCCCCGCCCGAAGTGGTCGCCGAGACCCGCACCAACCTCGCGGCGCGCGAAGAAGAAGAAAGCAAACTCAACGCCGCCCTTAAACGCCTCGCGGATCTGGAGTAATTTCTTTTTCGCCCAAATATCCCTGCCCCGCTGCCTGACAGGGGGCGGAATTCATTCATATCCAGAAAGGAACTATCATGCGATTTCTACTGACGACCCTCTGCCTCATATCCTCGCCTCTGCTGGCGCAGGACGCTGTGAACATCCGCCCCGACTTGCCGTCGGTTATTGTGCAAACCCCGCAAGGCACCGTTGAAATCGCCCGCAATCCGGATGTGAATGCCACGCTTGACGGGGATTGGGCGCGCACCTCGCGTCCCTGCCCGCCGTTTTGCATCCAGCCGATGATCCCGGCGCCCGGCGTCACCCCGATTGGCGAACTGGAAGTGCTGGACATCCTGAAAGACCCCGATGCCATTCTGGTCGACAGCCGCACCGCAAAATGGTTTGACGGCGGCACCATCCCCGGTGCGATCAGCATCCCGTTTTCCGAGGCCGCAGACCGATTGAACGAACTGGGATGTGAAATTGATTTTGACGGCTGGATTTGTGAGGACGCCAAACCGGTTGCGCTGTTTTGTAACGGCATGTGGTGCGGCCAATCCCCCACCGCCATTCGCGCCATGATCGCCGCGGGGTATCCGGCGGAAAAGATCAAATATTATCGCGGCGGCATGCAGGATTGGCGTATTCTGGGCCTAAGCGTCACCCAAGAATAACCCGACAATCTCATCAGCGGCGGCCTTTTTGCAGGTTCGCCGCGATGACCGCCATTTGATCGGGTTTGCCAATCAAATCGGCCTGTTCGCGGGATTCTGCCAAAAGAACGGCGTCTTCGCCTTCCGATTCAGCAACCGCAATCAACCGTTTGGCGGCACGGGTTGCCGAGGGGCTATTGGCGGCAATACGGGTCGCAAGATCATTGGCCGCTTGTAAAGGATCATCGGCCAATTCGGTCACCAAACCCCAGTCCAACGCTTGCGCCGCCCCGATCGGGTCGGCGGTATAGGTCATGCGCCGGATCACATCGGAACGGGTGAGTTTGGGCAGCAAAACCATACCGCCCATATCCGGCACCAACCCCCATTTCATTTCCATAATGGCAAATTTGGTATCCGGTGCCGCGATGCGGATATCGGCCCCCAAAGCGAGTTGAAACCCCGCGCCAAACGCCACCCCGTGCAGCGACGCAATCACCGGCATTGGCAATTTACGCCACACCATCGCCACCTGTTGAAACAGATTACTATTGCCGTGACTGCGCGGCATAATGCGCGCGTGCGGGTCTTGACCGGCCAATACCGCGAATGACGCCACATCAAGCCCGGCACAAAATGCCCGCCCTTCGCCGGAAATAACAACCGCGCGAACATCGCTCTCCATCAGGCCCTCGCCCGCGGCAACAATCGCTTCGGCCATGTCAAAATCAACCGCATTCATTTTGTCGCCCCGTGTCAGGGTGACGATGGCGATGTGATTTTCGATACTAACAGATACGCGTGCCATTGAGGGCTCCTTTTTCGATTGCCCTATTGTTTCGCGTTCAACGTATAAAATCCAGCACGACGTTAGGGAACGATGCGTTCAATGGCGCGCATCATGCCAAGGGCATTTGTCATAAACCAATCGCAACACAACCCGCCCGCCAACAGGTGTTGAAACGGCTGGAACCAGACGCATCGCGCCGGTGGCAAGGGTCGCGGCGATAAATCCGCGGCGGGTTAATTTGGTCATTCTGTGCTCCTTGTTGCGAACCACTCTCATATGGCGATGCAATTTTACATTTCAACCCACTTGTCGTGCGCCCCTTCATCGGGTTATCTGCGATTATGAATACGCCCAGATATACCGCCCTCGCCCGATCTTTGCCCGCAACCGTGCCGTTTGTCGGTCCTGAAACACAGGAACGCAGCATGGGCCACGCCTTTGCCGCGCGCCTCGGGGCCAATGAAAACGTATTTGGCCCCTCGCCCAAAGCCATCGCCGCGATGCAGGCCGCCACCGGCGATATCTGGATGTATGGAGATCCCGAAAGCCATGATTTGCGCGCCGCATTGGCCCAACATCAGGGCGTTGGCATGGACAACATCATGGTCGGCGAAGGCATTGACGGTTTGCTTGGTTATCTGGCGCGCCTGTTGATTGAACCGGGCGATGCGGTGGTGACCTCGGACGGGGCCTATCCAACATTTAATTATCATGTGGTTGGCTATGGCGGTATATTGCACAAAGTCCCTTATACACGCGATCACGAAGACATCGGTGCGCTGTTTGCCAAGGCCGCCGAAGTGAAGGCAAAAATCGTCTATCTGGCCAATCCCGATAATCCCATGGGCACGTGGCACAAAGGGGCCGATATCGTCGCCGCGCTTGATCAACTGCCCCAAGGGTGTTTGTTGGTTCTCGACGAGGCCTATGTTGAATTTGCCCCGCAAGGCACCGCTGCCGGAATTGATGCCAACGATCCGCGCGTGATCACATTTCGCACCTTTTCCAAGGCTTATGGGATGGCCGGTGCGCGCGTGGGTTACGCCATTGCCGCGCCCGACCTGATCACCGCGTTTCAAAAAATCCGCAACCATTTCGGTATGAACCGCGTTGCCCAGATCGGCGCCTTGGCGGCACTGGGTGATCAGGACTATCTGCGCCAAACCGTTGACAATATCACCAAATCACGCGCCGCACTGGCATCCATTGCGGCGGCTTCCGGCCTTAAATGCTTGCCATCAGCGACCAATTTTGTTGCCATTGATTGCGGAAAAAATGCGACATTTGCCAAATCGGTGCTTGATGGGCTGGTGGCGCGCGGGGTGTTTGTGCGGATGCCGTTTGTTGCCCCGCAAAACCGCTGTATCCGGATTAGCGCGGGCCGCCCGGAGGACCTTGCCGAAGTGGCCAAGGCCCTGCCCGACGCATTGATGGCGGCGCGCGCCTAAATCTAGAGCGAAACACCGTTCACTTGGGTTTCAAGGCGCGCCAACGCCTCAAGCGCTTTGGCATGGGTTGGAAACACATTTAACACCGCGCTATAGCTGTCGTAAGCGTCGTCAAACCGCCCGAGTTCTTCCAAAATCACCGCCAGCCCGTAAATCGCCCCGAAGTGGCGATCATTCAAGGCAATCGTCTGTTCAAGATCGGCAATGGCAAGGCCATAATTGCTGGCGCGAAAATGGGCGGTTGCGCGTGCGTGCCACCCTTCGGCGAAATCCGGCGCGTGATCAATCAATGCCGAAAAATGATCCACAGCCGCGGTGAAATCATCTTTTTCCATCGCATCGCGCCCGCGTTTCAACAGGATATCCATTGTGGCCGACCCGGATTTTGACCACTCGAGACGAATCTGCCGGCTCAGCCGTTTCGAGGTGATGGAATCGGCCAATTGCAACTCGTCATACAGCCCCTCAAGCGGGTTTTCGCCCGAATTTCCCGCAAAAGGTAAGGAAATCATGACTGTTGCAACGAGTGCCGCAACGATAGGTTTGGCAATGATCAGTTTCGCGTTCATAACAGGGCGAGTATACAGCACGAAATTCAAAATGTGTGCGAAATATTGGCCCTGCACGTAATTGTGCATCAACGAACAAAGGATGACATGAATGAGCGATACGATTGAGGCGGCGGTTGCCGCGCTAAACGCAAAAGTAGGCGACGCCGGATTTGATGGTGTGGCCAAATTTGTTATTGGGGATGAAGGATCGGTTGTAATAGACGGAAACGGGGCACGCGCCAGCGATGACGAGGCCGACGTGACCCTCACCGCAAGCATCGAGACATTTCAATCCCTGATGGATGGAGATATGAACCCGACCGCTGCTTTTATGACTGGAAAACTAAGCGTTGACGGAGACATGGGTCTCGCGATGAAGCTTGGTTCGGTTTTAGGATAACCAACATGGATTACGCGCCTTTTTTTGATGATGTGGCCCAAGGGCCCGACGGTGGCGTCGCATATTGGAAGTCCACTTCCGATGATGTGCGTGTGCGTTTGGGGTATTGGGGACCGGAATCATCCGCCAAAACATCTGGCGAAAAAGGCGCAGCCACCAGCAAGGGAACTGTTTTTATATTTCCCGGCCGCACGGAATACATTGAAAAATACGGGCGCGCGGCGGCAGATTTATGCGCGCGCGGATACGGAACATTTGCCATCGACTGGCGCGGTCAGGGCCTTGCCGATCGACTCGTTGATGACGTGCGTATTGGCCATGTGGGCACCTTCACCGATTATCAGCTGGATGTGGCCGCGATGGTGAAACTCGCGGGCGAACTTGACCTGCCCAAACCGTGGTTTCTGATTGCCCATTCTATGGGGGGGGCAATCGGTCTGCGGTCCTTGATGGAAGGGCTGCCGGTTCAGGCCGCCGCCTTTAGCGCGCCCATGTGGGGCATCGGCATCACCGCGCCTATGCGCCCTGCCGCTTGGGCGGTGTCGTGGGGCGGCTCCAAGGTTGGTCTTGGGCACAAGGCTTCGCCGGGCGCATCGCTTGATAGCTATGTGATGGTTGAACCGTTTGAAGACAACAAACTGACCACCGATGCCGATATGTATAAATATATGCAGGATCAAACCGGCGCCCATCCCGAACTCGGGCTTGGCGGGCCAAGCCTGCAATGGGTAAACACCTCGTTGATTGAAACCCGCGATTTGGCGGCGCTCCCGTCACCTTCGGTGCCAACCCTGACATTTCTCGGCTCTGACGAGCGCATTGTTGATACTGCGCGGGTCCATAAACGCATGGATAACTGGCCCTCGGGCAAGCTCGAACTTATTGCTGCCGCGCAGCATGAAGTATTGATGGAAAAACCCGTCATCCGGGCGCAGATATTTGACCAGTCAGTCGCTCTTTTTGATCATCATAGCAATGATAGCCTCAACACGAGGTCCAGTATTTCGGCCTAAACCACGCCAATCTGCGCTGATTACGCCTCTACAATAAACATCTGGTTCTGGAATGACGCCTTGAGAACGGCCTGCGCTGTGGTTTCCACACTAAGGGTTTGCCGCGCAAGCCGCAGGTGTTTTTCGATCGTGGCCGATGTCAGCCCCATAATCACCGCGATATCCTGCATGGTTTTGCCATCCCCGACCCAATGCAACGCCTCGCGCTGACGTTTGGTCAGGGCGCGTTCGGGGCTATGGTAGGGCAACGACATCACCTTGAGGTGGACCACGTTGTTGATCAGCAGGATTTCATCGCCGTGCTTGTCCCAAATCACGTCAACTTGGTCCTGCCCAAGGCCTTCGCGCGCCGTCATGGCAATCGCGCCTTTTGTGCGCGGCGAAATGGATTTGAAGCCAATAGAATAACCGGCGGTGACCTTTTGTTGCTGGTTAAACGCGAAAACCTTCTTTTGCTTATCGGTGATTTCGCCAGACAGAAACATCTTGGCGATGATTTCCCAACTCACAGCGCCGTCATTTTCCAACAGCCAGTCAATCACCGGCGCATCTTTATAGAGCCCCTGCCCCATATACACATCCGTATAACTTTTTGGGTGGTTGGTCAGAATGATCGAATCT
>JAUZRV010000316.1 GCA_030950105.1 Rhodobacterales bacterium
TGTTCCAAACACCAGATCGGGATCGGCGTCGCAGGTGAGCCAACCATTTTGAACAATCTCGCCCGCCAATTGCCCCGGTCCCCAACCGGCATACCCCAGCGCCATAAACGACCGCTTGGGCCCGCCACCCTGGGCGATTTCTTCGAGAATATCCAAGGTTGCGGTCATCGAAAACCGCCCGTCGACCTTTAGCGTCGAAATCGGCGAAGTATAATCCGGCGAATGTAATACAAACCCGCGCCCGTTTTCCACCGGCCCGCCAATATGCACCGTGGTTTCGGGCACCCCGCCAGTGATATCAATTTCCAACTGCTCAAGAAGCTCGGCAAACCTGACGTCATCGGTTGGTTTGTTGATGATCAATCCCATCGTGCCCTCGTCGGAATGGGCACAGATAAACACCACCGATTTGTCAAACCGCGGGTCGCCCATACCGGGCATCGCAATCAACATTTTTCCGGTCAGGGATAGGGTTTCTTCGCTCTCAGTCATGGTATTTTCTTTCGACTCGCCTTTATTCATAGAATGGGGTCAACAGGCCCCATGCGCAAGCGCACATTCCTCTGTACACGCCCTCACTGTGCTCTCGCTCAATCGTGAGTTGGCATTCCGGCAAAAGTATCGCATCAAAGCGCATGTTTAAAAAACCGCACAAAAACCTGCTCAAACCGCTCGCTGCTTCGATCTTTGCCATACTCTGTCTCGCGCAGATCACACTGGCGGGTCCTTATGACGATATGGTCGATATCGAGGTGCTTCCCGGATGGCGCGCCGCCGATGGCACCCATATGGCGGCCCTGCAACTGACCCTTAAACCCGGTTGGAAAACCTATTGGCGCTCGCCGGGGGATGCGGGTATTCCGCCGGTTCTGGTCTGGTCCGGTTCGCGCAATCTGGCATCGGCGCGGGTGACATGGCCCACGCCAAAGGTCTTCGACCAAAGCGGCATGACCTCGATCGGCTACAAAGACCGCGTGATCCTTCCGGTCACCCTGACCCCGAAAAACGCCGGCAAACCGATCAACATGAAATTGCGCCTCCAGATCGGCATCTGTAGCGATGTTTGCGTGCCGGCCCAATTCACTCTGAAACAGAACCTCGCCGCCGACCTCGCCACCCGCGATCCCAAAATCGCCGCCGCATTGGCAGAACGCCCCTATTCCGCCGCCGAGGCCGGTGTTCGGGCAATTTCCTGCTCCATAAGCCTTACGGAGGATGGCATATTGCTGCGCGCGGAAATCGACATGCCAGCCATCGGCGGGACCGAATTTGTGGTGTTCGAGGCAGGCGATGCCCAAATATGGTCGTCCGAAGCAAAAGTAAAACGTCAGGGCCGCCGCCTGATTGCCGAGACTGAAATGATGCACATGAATGGCTCCGGGTTCGCTCTCCACCGCTCGGCACTGCGGATCACCGTTTTGGGAAAAACCCGCGCGGTCGACATTCAGGGCTGCATGTAAGGCGGTACCTATGCGCGCCGCCGCGCCATTACTATCCCGAGCGATACGATGATAAATCCGGCCAATACTGCCACCGCCACACCTGCGATAAACACCCCGAAGGCCGCGATCATCGCGGGCAATGTGGCCAACATCGGTAACACCTCAACCAAAGGCGCGGCAATCGCACCCGTATAGACGACCCACCCCATCGTCGCCCCGAGCCACCCCAACATCGCCAGAACCGACACCGCCATAGTGGCGCGCAATCCGAACGCGCGCCGCGTGCGCAAGGCCCGTTTCAATGCGGTGATCTGGCGCGAGACATCCTGCTGCATCGCCATCAACGCTGGCACCACCAACAGCACCAAAACCATACCAAACCCCAAACCATAAACCAGCGTGATCACCGTCGGTTTGAGAAATTGCGCCTGTGAGGACCGCTCAAACAGCAATGGCGCGAGGCCCAAAACCGTGGTCATCGTGGTTAACATCACCGGCCGCAATCGGTCCGCCGCCCCATCAATAATGGACGGCAACAGGCCACGTTCCGTCGCATATTCATCAATCGTTGTCACCAAAACGATGGAATCGTTGATAATAATCCCTGTCATGCCCAGGATCCCGACCACACTAAACATGCTTAACGGCACGCCCCAATAGTTGTGCCCATAGATGGTGCCAACCAATCCGAACGGAATTATCGCCATCACCACGACCGGTCTGGTCCAACTTGAAAACACCCACGCCAACACCAGATAAATCCCCATCAACGTCAACATAAGCCCAAGCCGCGCATCGTTCAGAAAATCGTTTTCCTGCTCGGCAAGACCCGAAAGCCGCCATTCCACCTGTTGTTCGCTGGCAATTTTTGGCAGGATTTCGGTTTCGAGCGCGCGCATGACATCGGCGGCCACGGTTGGATCATCTTCGGAAATGTCGCCGGTGACCGCGATCAACCTGATCCCGTTTTCGCGCCGCACTGTCGAAAATCCTGTGCGTTGTTCAACGCTGACAATATCGGCCAGCGGCACGTAATTTCCGACCGGCGTGCGCAACTGGGTGCGCTCCAGAAAATCCGCCGTCAACTCGCCTTTGGGCAATTCGATCCGGATCGTCGCACTGCGCGGCCCGTCCGGAAAAGTCGCGGCCTCGACCCCGTTCAAACGGTCCCGCAACACCCGGCCCAGCGCATCAATAGTAAAGCCGAGCGCGCGCCCCTGTGCCGTCAACTCAAGGATCATTTCCTCCTTGTCATAGGCCAGGTTATCCTCAACCGCCGACACCGCCGGATAACGTGACATCGCTTCTTTCAACGCCTCTGACGCCGCTTTCAACGTCTCTGCCGTTGCCCCGTAAAATTCCACATGAAGCGCATCCCCCCCCGGCCCGGAGCGATGCCCGCGAAAGCTTACGATTTCAACCAACGGGTGTTTGTTCACCGCATCTTGCAATTCACCGACAAAGGCGAAACTCGAATAAGGTCGCAGGTCGGCATCAATAAGATCAATGGCGATACTGCCCAATTGATCGGGGTCTTTGGAGCGTGATCCGGACAATCCGCGCCCGGTATTGCCCCCGATCTGGGCCACCACATATTCAAGCGGATTGGCCCCGTAACGGTCTTCATAATCCTTGGCCAAATCTTCGGTGGCGCGCTGCATTTCGCGCATCATGGCAAGGGTATCGGCGCGTGACGCCCCGCTCGCCATGGCGAAATTTCCGGTCACGCTGGCGCGCTCGGGGGCATTGAAAAACCGCCATTTCACCTCGCCGTTGATGAACAACGCCACTTGCGACGCAAGAATCAACAACACACCGGCAAACACCGGATACCGTGCCCAGATCACCAGCGCCATCAACGGGCGAAACAGGGTTTCGCGCACCCAGACAAACCCGCGATTGACCACACGCGACGGGAAATCATACCAGTGATTGCGCGCCGAATGAGCCAACGCATGGCTCATGTGGTGCGGTAAAATCAGGAAACATTCGACCAGTGACGCGGCCAGAACCACAATCACGGTAAACGGAATATCGGCAATCAAATCGCCAAACCGCCCGCCAATCGCCATCAATCCGAAAAACGCGATCAACGTGGTCAATGTCGCCGAAAACACCGGCAAGGCCATACGCCGCGCGGCATTTTCCGCCGCCTCAACCGGCCCCTCCCCCAATTTACGCACCCGCGCATCGGCGTATTCCCCGACAATAATCGCGTCATCCACCACGATCCCGAGCGTAATAATCAACGCAAACAGCGAGATCATGTTGATCGTCAAACCGGCCACATACATCAACGCAATCGCCGCCAGCATCGCCACCGGAATACCCGCCGCCACCCAAAACGCGGTGCGTGCATTGAGAAACAGAAACAGCAGCGTGACCACCAAAAGCAGCCCCATCAACCCGTTATCCAGCAGCACATTCAACCGCGCCGAAATATATTCGGCCCGCGTGCGGATAAGATCAATCGACACGCCCTTGGGCAGGGTTTCCAACATCCCCTCGGCGACCTGTTCCACCTTGTGTTGAATTTTGATCGCATCGCCGCGCGCCGACCGGTCAATGCGCACCGAAATCGCCGGATCATCGCCGACAAAATAGCTACGCACGCGGTCAATTCCGGCCACGGTCACCACGCCGACATCGCCCACCGTCAGGTTGGACCCATCCGGATTTACCCGCAAAACGATACCCGCGATCTGATCGGCGCTGCGTTTTTCAACGCCGGTGCGCACCCGCGCCGTGCCCCCCGCCACGTCACCCGCCGGATCGGCATCGACTTCTTGGGCAATCGCCACGGCAATTTGTTGCATGGTCACGTCATGGGCGATCAAATTGACCGACGGCACCTCGATCACGGTTTCGGGGGCGGCCACCCCGCGAATGGTGGTGCGGGTGACCCCTTCGGCAAACAACCGCGTTACCATTTCATCGGCAAACAGGCCCAATTGGTCGGTGCCCACTGGGCCGGTGATGATCACATCCGTCACCCGATCCCGCCACGCGCCGCGCTTGACCTTGGGATCTTCGGCCGCTTCCGGCAATGTGGTGATCACATCCACCGCTGCCTGCACATCGTCGGCCGCGCGGCTCATGTCCCAATCGGGTTCAAAATCCAGAAATATCCGTGCGCGGCCCTCGCTCGAGGACGATGTCGAACTTTCGACGCCCTCCACGGCAAGCAATACCGGCTCTAGCACCTGCACAATCGCGGCATCGACATCTTCGGCACCGGCACCCTTCCACAGGATGGTGACCGACACATTATCAATCACCACATCTGGAAAAAACTGCGCACGCATCTTTGGCACCGCCGCCAATCCCAGCACAATAAGCACCACCAGAAGCAGGTTTGCCGCCGTCGAGTGGCGGGTGAAATAGGACAGAATTCCGCCTGCCGATTTGGGTATGTCGCGCGTCATCCCTTAGCCACCCATGCGCTTTTCGATACGTTCGACCACGCTTGCCAGAACCTTTTCCTTGGACAATTGCGCCAGAATACGGCTACGCGCCTCCTCTGGCATCCGTTGATTGCCCTCGACAAAGGCGACCAACCGCGCCCGTCTTTCTTCGGAAAGCTCAAGCATTTCTACCGCATGCGGGATACCACTTTGCGTATCAAGCCGCCGCACCTTGATGCCCGCGCCAAGAAGCGGCGAACGTTCGGCCACCACTTCGCGACCATCAAGTGCCGCGCCGCCTTTGACGCCCCGCACCAGAACATCATCGCCCTGGCGGCGCACCAATTCCACCTGCATCACCTCAAGGCGTGCGTCATCCCCCAAAACCAGAATCCGCGCCGACGCATCAAGCGCCGAAGACGGCAGCCGGACCACGTCCGATAACGGCGGTTCGTCGATTTCCACTGTGACAAAATCCCCCGGTTTCAATCCGCGCGCTGCGTCCAGACTGGCAAAAATCAACCGCCCGGTCTGGCCTTCGCCCACCGCCGCGCTGTCGCGGCTTATCCGGCCCGTGGTGGCAAGATCAACGGCCCCGACATCAAGCGCCACCCGCGCCACAGCTGGTAATAATTGCCCCGCATCATCCAGAATCCGGGCGTAGGACACCGTGGAAATCCGGAATGCGACCTCAAGCGCGCTTGGATCCACCAGCCGCGCCAGCCGTTCATTGGGGGTAACGAGCCCGCCTTCGACCACGTTGACTTCGCTTAACGTGCCGCCAAATCGCGCAGTAATCACCGTGTCGACAAGGCGGCGTTCTGCCTCGGCGAGGGCGATTTCGGCGCGAATTTTCCGGGTTGTCGATTGATCAACGCGGGCCTCGGCCTTGGCCACCGATTGACGACGCGCCAACACGGCCGCGCGCGCACTTGCCGCGGCCAATTCGGCCACTTCAACGGCTGCTTCGGTGCCAACCCCGCGAGATTTAAGATCGCTTTGCCGTTGAAAGGCGCGTTCGCGCAAGGCCACTTGTTCACGTGCGGCGTCCGTTTCGTCACGCGCCAAAGCCACGGCAGTTACCGCATCGCGCACCTCTGAGATGGCATCCTGCAAATCGCTTTGCGCCCGTGCCAATGCCGATTGTGCGTTGGCCGGATCAATCCGCGCCAAAACGGCACCCGCCTGCACCTGACCACCCTCAACAAATCCCGCCGCCAGTTCAACAACCGTCCCACCCGTCGCGGCGCGCACATCCAAGGTGCGTCGGCTTTGAATTTGGCCAAACGCACTTAGAACCGGCACAATGGTTTGTGGATTCGCCACCACAACATTCACCGCAAATTCGCGTTCGCGAATAGTCGGCACATGCGCAGCGCGGTCCATGCGTTCCTGAACGGCATCGCGCACCAATTGGCCGGCAAAAACCAGCACCCCAAGGGTCAACGCGACCAGAAACAGGCCCGTAAGGCTTTGGCGTAAAAACCGCATGTGTCACAATCCTATAGCATTGGTAGCTTTATCTGCTTGTTAACATGGGTGTTTACAGCTCAAAAGCCAAGGCACAAGGCCGTGACGAAAATAATGATGATGGATAGCCCCTGCTATTTCCGGCGCAAATGTTCGTCTAGGCGCGGCATGATCTCGACAAAGTTGCAGGGACGCAGCCGGATATCGAGCTGATCCCGCAGAATTTCATCCCATGCATCCTTGCACGCGCCGGGGCTTCCGGGCAGGGCAAAAAGATAGGTGCCGTTGGAAACACCGCCCGTCGCGCGGCTCTGAATGGCGCTGGTGCCGATCTTTTTCATGCTCACAATGGTGAAAATCGTGCCAAAGGCCTCAATTTCCTTTTCGTATACATCACGATGCGCCTCGACCGTGACATCGCGGCCGGTCAATCCCGTGCCCCCTGTCGAGATCACCACATCAATTTCAGGATCCGCGCACCAGACGCGCAGTTGTTCGGCAATCTCGGCCCGCTCGTCCTTGAGAATAAGGCGCGCCGCGATGCTATGCCCCGCATCTTCGATCCGCCCGACCAGAATTTTACCGGATTTGTCGTCTTCCAACGACCGGCTATCGGACACCGTGAGCACCGCAATTCGCAGCGCTATTTTATCCATCGATTCGTCAATTCTTCGCATTATGTGCCTTTCAATCGCGCCTTTAGCGCCAGTAAATCTGCCCAGGCCTCGCGTTTTGCACGTCCTTGACGCAATAAATACGCCGGATGCAACATCGGCATGGCCGGTCGTTCCATCACCTCGTGCCATTCCCCGCGCAGCCGCGTGATGCCCTGTTTGCCAAGCAGCGCCTGACAGGAAATATCGCCCAACAGCACCAATATATCGGGTGCCACAAGATCAATGTGGCGTTTGATAAACGGCAACATCATGGCGATCTCGGCCGGGGTCGGTTCGCGGTTTTGTGGCGGTCGCCACGGGATGATATTGGCAATATAGACGGAATCACCGGGCGCACTTTGATCTCGCCCCAGATCTATTGCCGCCAACATTTTATCGAGCAATTGCCCGGCACGGCCCACAAACGGGCGGCCTTCACGGTCTTCATCGCGCCCGGGGGCCTCGCCGATGATCATCACACGGGCCGACGGGTTGCCGTCACCAAACACCAGATTGCGCGCGCCACGTTTCAATTCGCAATGGTCATATCCGGCAACGGCGGCGCGCAACGCATCAAGAGAGTCGGCGGAAGCGGCCAAAATCTGCGCATCTTGCACCGGATCGACGCTTGCCACGGCGTGGATCACGGCAGGCCCCGGTGCCGGTTTACCTTTGGTGGATTTCGACGCGGGTTTGGCATCAGGCACAACTTCGTAACGGTTCACCGGCGCATCACCGATTGCCTCGTCAATCCCGAGCGAGACCTGCCATTCGAGCTGTGCCAAAGCACTATGATAATCGGCTGCTGATTCCATAACGGGTATGGTATCGTTCTTCCGGCGCGAGGGAAAAGAGATTTTATGCCTCCGGCGGGGATATTTGAGGAACAATGATAGACACGATCCCCGCCCGCTCTTATAAGCAGCCAACCACGGAGCATGCCATGACGTCATCCCATACATTTGCCGGACGCCATCTGTTGGGGATTGAACAGCTCAGCCCGGCCGACATCACCACCATTCTTGACCTGGCCGATCAATATGTCGATGTAAACCGGCGTGCGGATAAACATTCCGATGTTTTGGCCGGTCTCACCCAGATTAACATGTTTTTCGAAAATTCGACACGCACCCAGGCGAGTTTCGAGTTGGCGGGCAAACGTTTGGGGGCCGATGTGATGAATATGGCGATGCAGGCCAGCAGCATCAAAAAGGGCGAAACCCTGATTGATACCGCGTTGACGTTGAACGCCATGCACCCCGATATTCTTGTGGTGCGCCACCCCCATTCCGGTGCAGTTAACCTGTTGGCAGAAAAGGTAAACTGTGCGGTTCTTAATGCCGGTGATGGCCCGCATGAACACCCGACACAGGCGCTTCTTGATGCGCTTACCATTCGGCGCGCCAAGGGGCGGTTGCACCGTTTGAATATCGCAATTTGCGGCGATATTGCCCATTCCCGCGTTGCGCGATCCAACCTCATGTTGCTTGGTAAAATGGAAAACCGTATCCGGTTGATCGGGCCGCCGACCTTGATGCCGTCACAAATCGACCAATTCGGGGTCGAAGTATATGATGACATGCGCAAGGGGCTTGAGGGCGTCGATGTGGTGATGATGCTGCGCCTGCAACTTGAACGTATGGATGGCGGTTTTATCCCCTCGGCGCGGGAATATTATCACCGGTTTGGTCTTGATGCCGAAAAACTGTCTTATGCCAAAGATGACGCCATTATTATGCACCCCGGCCCGATGAACCGCGGGGTCGAGATCGACGGCACTTTGGCCGATGATATCCACCGCTCGGTTATTCAGGAACAGGTCGAAATGGGCGTCGCCGTGCGTATGGCGGTGATGGATCTGCTGGCCCGCAACCTGCGCACCGCGCGTGCCAATGAGACCAAGAAAGAGACCTATGTCTGAGATATCCGAACACATCCACCACGCCGCCCTGCGCGACGGTGAAACCCTGATCGAGAGCTTTTCGGCCAACAAAAGCACCTATATTCGCGAACACATCATGTTGGCGGCAATTGGGTCAGTCGCCCTTACCGGGTTTTTGATGTATTATGACAATCCCGATCCGTGGGTCGGTGTTGTCGCCTCTATCGCCGGCATTGCGGTGCGCGGATTTTATGTGTTCAACGAACAGATGGGCATGATTTGGCACCTGACCGACCAACGCCTGCTGGCCCCTGACGGGCGGTCATTGCCCTTGTCAAAAATCACCAAAGCACGCCGGATATTGAGCGGTGTGCAGGTGGTCGCCGACAACGGTGACAAATATTTCATGAAATATATGGGCGAAACCGACCACCCTATCGAGGCGATCATTGCGGCGCGCGATGCCAAGACATCTTATTGAATAACATCGACGGGCCGGTAAAAAGTCGATTCCTTTTGGGGGCTATTTGTCCTATAAATCAGTATGATTACGTTACATGACCGACGGACTGGAGACTTGTTTGATCGCAGGTCCGATCTTGGGGAAAAGCGGCGGCGATTACTGGAGAGATCCTGGGCCGGAGTTTTTCGTAAACACCTTCTTGAAGACCTGCCGGTTGGCGAACTTTCGCGCCATCTTAATGCCCAGCTGGGTCGACCATCGAAGGATTTGCATGTTGTTATCGGGGTTCTGATCTTACAGCAATTGCATGACTTGAGCGATGCAGCGACGGTTGAAGCTTTGGCATTCAACATGACGTGGCACTATGCTCTGGATGTTCGAATTGAAGCGGATGTCTATTTCTGTGAGAAGACCTTGCGGAATTATCGCCGCCTGTTCATTGCCGAAGGCCTTGATGAGATTCTGTTCCAGCGCCTGACTGATCGATTGGTACGGGCGTTTGATGTTGATACCAGCCGTCAGCGTATGGATTCGACTGCCCTCCGCTCGGCGATGCGCTCGCTGACACGCCTTGGCATTGTTGTCGAGACGATCTCTAAATTTATGCGCGAGCTCAAGCGTTTCGATCCTGCTCTGCATTGTCAGATCGACGTGGATATGATCCGTCGCTATGTTGACCGTGAAGGTGACGGGGCGTTTGCCAATACATCTCCGAGTGTGTCCAGGCGGCGCCTTCTTGAGGCCGGGCAGGACCTTCTGGCTTTGGCTTCGCAGTTTCGGGGCACGACAGTGGAGCAGCTTTCGAGCTTTGCCATTCTAGAACGGGTTTTACGCGACCAGTTTGATGTTGTTGAGGACGCGTCCGGCGGGCCCTCCATCCCGATCGCGGTTGTGCGCAGACCTGCAGATGTGCCGTGTGATACCGTTGGTAACCCCGCTGACCCAGACTCCAGCTTCAATGCCCATAAGGGCCAAGGATATATGGCGCAAATCGTGGAAACCTGGAGCGATGACGATTCTGATGACAAGAGGGATGACAGCGCAGGCACCCCGGATCTGATTACCCATGTCGAAGTCCACAAGATGACTGTGCATGATGGCCATCGGGTTGATAGTGCCATGACGGGTCTTGAACGGCGCGATCTGAAGCCCAAGACGCTGTTGGGAGATTCCCATTACGGATCCAATGAGACCAAATCACTGATGCAAGATAGGGGTATCGACCTTGTGGCACCAATACCTTCGGCAAAGGGAGCCGTCTCCGGGCGACTGACACTGGAGGATTTTGCTCTGGATGCATCCGGCCGGGTGATGCGCTGCCCCACCGGCATCGAACCCGCATCAACATCGGCGGCCAAGTCCCGCCTGCAGGCCCGCTTTGACCTTTCCGACTGTCGGTGCTGCCCCGACATGCCGCGATGCCTGGTGCAAGCAGACAAACACGGCGGCAGTTCAGCCCGGTTTCAATACACGCCAGTGCGCGTTACCAACCGAAAGCGCCGGCTCTATGAACAAAGTACAGCGTTTCTCGATATCTATCGATGGCGCGCCGGAATCGAAGCAACCATGTCCCGCTTGAAGCATCAGATGAACTTGGCTCACCTTCGCGTTCGGGGCATGCCAGCCATGCGTTATGTCGTCCATCTAAGGGCCCTTGGCCTCAATATCCACCGATGTGCCAGAGTTGGGCAAGGGGTGTAGAAAATAAGGGCGCCAACAGGCGTTTGCGCCGCACCATCAATAGCCAGACTCTATTCTATTCAGCTATCCAGAAAATTACAGGTCCATAAGGAAAACTGAAGTCGACTTTTTACCGGCCCGTC
>JAUZRV010000317.1 GCA_030950105.1 Rhodobacterales bacterium
CGCATGCCTCACAAATCCCCATAGCGACAACTGACCCACCAAGCCCAACCCCGCGATTTCCCGCTTGAGCGCTTCTCCGACGCCAGGCAACGCCCCGCCCAACTCAAATCCCGCGCGCAGGGCGTCCGAGAAACCTGCACCATGCAGACTTTTGACGCCCGCTAATTCGGACCGCTTTCATAAAGCAAAAACCAAACATACCTGACTTTTTACACCACTGCCACCTCCTCCACCTCGCCCAACCAAACCCGCGGATTATTCTCTGCGATCTGGCGAAAAACATCCTCGCCCAAGGCATTGCGCAGCCGGAAACACACCGCCCGTTCCGACAGTTTTTCCTGCCGCGTCATATAAAAATCCGACCCGAACAACACCCGCCGCCGCAACCGTTCCCCCGCGATGTTGTCGTCCAACAGGAACAGCCGCAAAAACGGGATGTAATCCTCAAAATGAAACAGCGTATAGGAAATATCCGTCCACAATCCTGGCCATTCCCCGCTGCCGATCATATCGCGAATCCCCACCTGCCAATTTTCCGCCCGCTGCTTGGGCGTCCCGCTACCTGCGCCATCATTGACATAGGCATCCCATTCCTGGTGCCCGCCAAAATGCGCCAGACATATCTTGAGATCCCGATGCTGCGTCATCACCGGCACATAGGCGCGCGGTTCGGTATAGTGCCCGGCACGGTGGTCGCTCACCTCTTTGCCTTGCACGCCGCCGCGCATACAATGGGTCATCAACGGCAATCCACGCCGCGCCATTTCGGGATAAACCCGCGTCATCAACGTGTCGTGATCCGGCGCAAACCCCAATTTCGGATAAATCTTTACCCCTTTGAACCCATGGCGGTCCACTGCGCGCCACAATTCACGCGCCTCTGGATCATTCACCGGATTAATCGTGGCAAACGGGATCACCGCGTGGCCCACTTCGGGATCATTGGCCAGCGCCGCCAACTCATCATGCTGCGCTGCCAATGAATCGGTAACCTTCCCGTGCCCTATATTGGCCATATCCATCGGCAGCACCACAAACCGCGTATTTTGCGGATATTGCTTGCGCACCTCGGCCAGAACATCGCTTTGCTTTTCCCGCTTGGCTTCCTGTTGAAACCGATACAGCCGAAACAGTTTTTCACCAATCTCGCGGCTAAACCACGAGACCACTATCGCCATCCATTTCACCAGCATCGGCACCTGTTTGAACAGCCACAAGAATTTATAGGGATAATCCTGCGGGACATGGCGCTCTGTGAACGTGTGAATATGGCAATTGATGATTTCGATTTTGGGCATAACATCCCCCGGTGAAAAACCACCAGAGGACACCAAACCGGCGCTTAAATCAACTTTTGCGTTTGAACGTCAGATAATGCGGCACCCGCCCCTCGCGCAGCGCCTTTTGCTCATAGCGCGTCGATATCCAGTCGTCCCACGCCACCCGCCAATCGTCAGGGCGCTCGGCGAGCCACTCAAACCCGGCCTTTGGCACTTCTTCAAGGGTCTGACGCACATAGTCGGGAATATCCGTCGCCACCCGAAAAATCGCGCCCGGCTTCAACACCCGCGCCAATGGTTCTAGATGATCGGCGGTGACAAACCGGCGCCGGTGGTGGCGCGCCTTGGGCCACGGGTCGGGGTATAACAGAAACGCTTTTGAAATTGACGCTTCGGGCAGAACATCAAACAAATGCCGCGCATCACCGGGGTGCACCCGCACATTATCAACGCCGCTTTCACGGATTTTCCCCAGCAGCATCGCAACACCGTTGATATATGGCTCACAGCCAATAAACCCGACATCGGGATTTAACTGCGCCTGATGCACAAGATGCTCACCGCCGCCAAACCCGATTTCAAGCCAGACATCGCGCCCGCCATGCAGTGCGGCAAGATCAATAACATTGCGTTCGGGATTGTCTTCCCATTCCACCCCGCCAACCGTCAGACCGGGCAGATCTTTCTCCACCCACATCTGTTGACTGTCACGCAAGGGATGCCCCTTGAGGCGTCCATAAAAATTACGCCACGGCGTGCCGCTGGCGTGTTGTTTGGGGGCGGGGGCTGGGTTTTGTTTCTGTGGCATATCGGCGGTTGCCTACCCTGTTCAAAAGGGCAGTGCAACCGCCGACACCCATCACCAATCGCGCTTTAGCGCTCAAAAGTCTTGCGCCGAAGGCGCTCCGTTTTCCTAAACGATCAAATCGCGCCTTTAAGCGCCGCAACCAGATCAATTTTTTCCCAGCTAAAGCCGCCATCGGCCTCGGGTTCACGCCCGAAATGGCCATAGGCCGCGGTGCGTTCGTATATTGGCCGATTAAGCCCGAGATGCTCGCGGATACCGCGCGGCGACAGATCCATAACCTGACCAATCGCTTTTTCAATCGCCTCGGGATCAACTTCGCCGGTGCGGTGGGTGTCCACATGAATCGACAAAGGTTGCGCAATCCCGATCGCATATGACAACTGGATCGTGCAGCGATCCGCCATGCCCGCCGCCACGATGTTTTTCGCCAGGTACCGCGCCGCATAGGCCGCCGAACGGTCCACTTTGGTCGGGTCTTTCCCCGAAAACGCGCCGCCGCCATGCGGGGCCGCGCCACCATAGGTGTCCACGATAATCTTGCGCCCCGTCAGGCCCGCATCGCCATCCGGCCCGCCAATCACAAATGTGCCGGTCGGATTGACCCACCATTTGGTGTCCGGCGTGATCCAGCCCTCGGGCAGCACTTCGAGAATATAGGGTTCCACAATCGCGCGAATATCATCGCTCGTCTGGCTCTCGTGCGCGTGCTGTGTCGATAATACAATCGATTCAACGCCTACGGGTTTTGACCCTTCATAACGCACCGAAAGCTGTGATTTGGCATCGGGGCGCAATGTCGGCTCTTGGCCGGATTTCCTGACCTCGGCCAAACGCCGCAAAATCGCGTGCGAATATTGCAGTGGCGCCGGCATCAATGCATCGGTTTCATTGGTGGCATAGCCAAACATGATCCCCTGATCCCCCGCGCCTTCGTCCTTGTTATCGCTGGCATCCACACCTTGGGCAATATGCGCCGATTGCTCGTGCAGAAGATTGGTCACTTCCACGGTGGCATGGTGAAATTTTTCCTGCTCATAACCGATATCGCGGATACATTCGCGCACGATCCCGTCAATACCGCCCATAAATTCCTTGAGCTTGTCCGGGTTGGAGAGGCCAACTTCGCCGCCAACGACCACCCGATTGGTGGTGGCAAACGTCTCGCACGCGACCCGCGCCTGCGGTTCTTCCGTCAAAAATGCATCCAGAATTGCGTCTGAAATCCGGTCGCATAATTTGTCAGGGTGCCCTTCGGAAACCGATTCCGAGGTAAAAACATGGGATTTACGTGTCATCATTACTGCTGCTCCATTTGTTATGTCCGCCACGTCAGGAAGCCGTTGTAGCGGAGTTGAGATTCTCGTTACGCGTGCGTGTCCGACTGGTCAATCTCTATTTGTCATTCTAGTGAAGCGCGCGTTAAGACGCAGTGCGCCCAAAACCACAATAAGCAACACTATAATCGCCCAATCCTTGGTTCGGCTATAAAGCGTCGCCGCCAATGCAGGCGGCAACACCGCATCAACAAATCCCGAAGTGCCAAGAGCAATCGACGCCGTAATCCGCCCCCGCGCGTCGATCATCGCCGAAACGCCGGTGTTTGCCACCCGCACCATCGGCAGCCCTTGTTCAATCGCCCGCATCCGCGCGATTGCCAAATGCTGATAGGGACCGGAAAATTCCCCGAACCACGCATCATTGGTAATCTGCATTAAAAAATCGGGCCGCTCCGGCGCATTATTCACGTCTTGGGGAAACACCGCCTCATAACAAATTAGCGGCATAGCGCGCCCGAACCCCGGCACGTCGACAAGCGCGGGACCTTCCCCAGCGCTAAATCCGCTGCCATCGCTTGCGGCCAGTCCGCGCAAACCAAACCGCGCCAGAAATTTACCCATCGGCAAATATTCCCCGAAGGGCACCAGATGATGCTTGTCATATTGGTCGCTCACCTGGCCCTCGGGCGTGACCACAACCAACGAATTGTAGATCCGGCGACCGTCTAGCCGTTGAAGCCCCAAAACCACCGGTGCACCGCCTGCTGCCTGCGCAATTTCGCGCAGCGGCTTTTCGGCGTATTGCAACAATGTCGGCAATGCCGTTTCCGACCAAATCACCAGATCCGGACGCGGCGCATCCGCTATAGGCGCGGCCGCGGTCAGGGTAATCTGGCGTTGGTAAAACACCGGAATACGTAGCGGATCCCATTTTTCATCCTGTGGCGCATTCGGTTGGATCATACGGATGATCCGCCCGTCTTGCTGCGCCGGCTGTGTGTTCTCGGGGAGCGGCCAGAGAACCACGGCTACCAACGCCGCAAAAGCAATGATTTTCGCGATTTTCGGCCCGATCTGCGCGACAGCCGCGACCCCGGCAAACAACAACAGGTTAAGTCCATGTGGCCCGACCCACGCGGCCCCCTGTCCCATAATCCCGTTCACCAACGCCTGCGCCGGCATCCCCCACGGAAATCCGGTGAAGATATAGGCGCGGATCACTTCGGCGGCGGTTAACGTGACCGCAAGGATAACCGCGGACACGCCCGCCCCGTGCCCGAACCAGCGCGCAATGCCGAACGCCAAACCCCAGAACAACGCCAACCCGACCGATAGAAACACCAAGGCAAACGGCGCCATCCAGCCATAGCGCGGCGCATCAACGAAAAAGGGTTCAACAATCCACATCAAGGTCAGCGCAAAATAGCCGCTGCCAAACGCCAGCCCGAAAAAGGCCGCGCGCTTTGGTGTGTCTGCCAGAGGAAACAGTGCAAAAGCCGCGATGAACCCGATTAGCAAAGCAACCGGAAAATCAAACGGTGCCTGCCCAAGTGCGGCGAATGCGCCAAATCCGGCAACAATCAGAGCCTTCTGCCAACGGCGGCGCGCGCTATACCAACCCGCAATGCTCTGCGCCAAACCATCAGGCACCAGATACGCCGGAACGATCGGCAGGCATACAGACCCGCAAACGTTTCACCCGTCGCAAATCGGCGTCGAGCACTTCGAATTCCACGCCCGAAGGGTGTTTGATCACTTCGCCACGCACCGGCACCCGCCCAGACAGCATGAACACCAGCCCGCCCAAAGTGTCGATTTCTTCTTCGTCAACATTATCCGCGTCGGTTAGGGAAAACCCGATTTCCGCCTCGAAATCCTCGAGCGAGGTCTTGGCCTGCGCCACATAATTGCCGCTGTCCTCGCGCGACCACAGATCACCCTCGGCAATATCATGTTCGTCTTCGATCTCGCCAATCACCTGTTCAATCAGGTTTTCGATCGTGACCAACCCGTCAACACCGCCATATTCATCAATGACAAGCGCCAGATGCCGGCGTTCGGTTTGCATTTTGGCCAGCAAAATCCCGATCGGCATCGACGGCGGCACAAACAACAATGGCCGCAACATATTTTTAAGCGCGAAGGTTCCGCCGGACCCGTTAAACCCGTGCAAAAGCGCGAAATCTTTGAGATGTGCCATGCCAATCGGCGTATCAAGCGTATCCTGATAGACCGGCAACCGCGTTAGGCCGCTGTCGCGGAACACCTGCACCAATTCGGATTTGCTTATGGTAATGGGCACCGCAACAATATCGGATTTGGGAATAGCCACGTCCTCAACCGCCATGCGCCGCAGGTTTATCATACCGCGCGCCGTGTTCGCGTCAGGAGAAGGTAGGTCAGTATGCCCCGTTTCACCAATATCAGAGGGGCTTAATGCGCCAATAATACGTTGGAAAAATCCACCCGATGACGCCTTTGGGACAGCCTGTGGTGTCGCTTGTGGTGCCGATTTAATTTGTCTCTCGGACTGCGCGCGATGCGCAGCAATAGAGGACCCGTCAGTCGTGTCGCCCATTTTACCTTTCCTGGATTATGGCCGAAATGGCCTAAATTCCTGTGTTATCATTCATATATGGGTCATCAATACCCAGTTTGCCAAGTATCACCCGTTCATTGTCTTCCATAAGCGTGGCATCCTTGTCACGGATATGATCATAGCCCAAAAGATGTAACACACCGTGCACAATCAAATGAACAGTGTGATCCGGCAAGGTTTTGCCCTGTTCAATGGCCTCGCGGGCGCAGGTTTCATAGGCAATCGCAATATCACCCAACTCAATTTTATCATCGCCTTCAAAGGTCATTTGGTCCGGTTCTGGCGGCAATGGCACAGCCCCGTCGCCATCTGCCGCCAGATCAACCGCCGGCCATGACAACACATTTGTCGGCTTGCCCTGTTCACGAAATTCCCCGTTCAGCACCTCAATACGGGCATCATCGCAGCCCAGTAGACTCACCTCGAAATCCTCGGGTGCGAGGCCCAGATGTATTAATGCCGTTTGCGCGGCACCTTCGGCCAGAGCGGCAAGATCCGCCTGTTGCCACCGCTCATCGTCAATTGAAATGTCAACGATCATTGGACAGGTCGGGATTTGGATATTTGAACGAAAAAGAAACCGGAAAGGTCACGCATCTGCCTCGTAGGCCTCGATTATGGCGGCAACAAGAGGGTGGCGCACGACGTCTTTTGCAGTGAAATAACTAAAACCGATTTTCGGAATTTTGATCAATAGGCGTTCGGCATCGACAAGCCCCGAATTCACGCCACGTGGCAGATCGGTCTGTGTTCTATCGCCGGTAATCGCCATGCGTGACCCGCGCCCCAGACGGGTGAGGAACATTTTCATCTGCATCGAAGTGGCGTTTTGCGCCTCGTCGAGCAACACGAAAGCATTGGACAACGTGCGCCCGCGCATAAAGGCCAGCGGCGCGATTTCAATGCGCTTTTCTTCCATCAGCCGCGCCAATTGTTTGCTTGGCAAAAAGTCATTCAACGCGTCATAAAGCGGCTGCATATAAGGGTCGATTTTATCTTTGAGATCGCCGGGCAGATAGCCAAGTTTTTCGCCTGCTTCAACTGCGGGGCGCGACAGGATAATCCGGTCCACATGCCCGTCAAGAAACATCGACACCGCCACCGCCACCGCAAGATAGGTCTTGCCGGTGCCCGCCGGACCAATGCCAAACGACAATTCGTTTTCAAACAGCGCCGCCACATAAGCCTTTTGTGCCTCGGTGCGCGGCTCTACTTTTTTCTTGCGGGTTTTGATCTCGAAATTGCCGCCCCGGAACATCTCGAATTGATTGCCATCGCGGGTCTTGCCATCACTGGGCGTGGCCGGCAGGCCGTTCATCCGCAACGCGGCGTCGATCTGCCCTTGTTCAAGGGGATCCCCGCCGTCAAGCCGCGCATAAAGATCGTTCAACACGCGCGCGGCCTCAAGTGCGGGATTTTCCTCACCGAGAATCACCAACTTGTTACCACGGCGCAAAATCTGCACTGACAGATTCTGCTCAATTTTGGCAAGGTTGTGGTCATATTCGCCGCACAGATCAATCAACAGCCGATTATCAGGAAACTCCAGCCGAATTTCACTGTTTTTGGTCGGTTCTGGAAGCGGGGGCATCAGGCTACTCGCCAATCAAATATCCTCAATCTTAGTTGCTGCGGAATCATCCGTATCTGTCACGGCAAGGGTGACGCGATGCGACCCGCAACGCAAGCGGATTTGCGCGATATATCAGGATTGTGAAATGCGCAAAGCCGCAGGCGATGAACCTGCGGCTTTGCGCATTTCTCGTTATTCGGTATCCGGTTAAATCGGATCCGGAATCGCCGACCCTTTGTTAAACGGTCCGGTCGCCGTATTGGGCGGTGCCACACCAGAACAAACCGGCTTGCCGTATTTATCGAGACGCTGCGAAAGATAGCCCTCGATGCCATCATCAATAATCCAGTGATCACAGCCATTCGGGTCCACCCAGATACCGGCGGTGAGCTGGCTCAGGTGTTTGGAATCGATACCTCTGTCAACGGTCTTATTATCTTTGTCAGCGCAGGCGGCCAGTAGCCCAAGAAGCGCAAGTGACAGGGAAATCTTACCAACGGTTGTTACCTTAGTCATGTTTTCAACTTCCCCTTAACGGATACAAATGATTTCAACACGGCGATTTTGCGCCATACCTGCCGCAGACCCATTGGAGGCCACAGGCATCCGTTCGCCGTAGCCGCGCACATCCGAAATATTCGCGCCGGTTGCTTTAGCTATACGGGCGACCGAATTGGCACGCCGTTGAGACAGCGCCATATTGTATTGGTCAGACGCACGACTGTCGGTGTGGCCGGCAATGATATAGGCGACCGCATCGGTGGTGGTAAAGAAATCGCGTAAACGTTTTTTCCCCGAGGTCCCGATCCGGCTGCTGTCGGTCGCAAACAGTTGGTCGGAATTGATCACGCCGCAGACATCGCTGCGGTGACAAACCGGAATACCCTGACGGTTGACGTTCGGCGTCATATAGCCTTCCCAACCATCGTCCATAACCCAGTGTTCACAGCCATCCGGATCAACCCAGATGGTCGGCGTATAATCCGCCCCGGATTTATTGCTTTGTGCCGACGCAGCGCCGGTCATGACGACGGTGGTAAGAGCAGCGGCAGCTATGCCACCCATCACACCGCGAACTGCTTTGGAAATATCTATTGCCACAGCTTTGTTCCTTTTATTGTTCCCCCAGAAATCCGACGCTCGTCTATTAACAAACAATCCGACTCCAACTCGTATCTATCCGATTATACTAGCAAGTTTAGCGGTCATGTGAAGCTGTAATACCCATATATTGTGTTGAATTAAGAAACAGAGCCATGCGGTATGGTTAATTTTCGCAAGAATCCCGCGCCTTACCCAAAAATCAATTTTCGATAGCTGCCAAAGAATTGGTTGAGCTGCTGGTGATTCTCACTTTGACGATGTCGCCGATGCCGGCTGACGAATCGTTTATGTGCACCGCATGCAGGTATTGCGATTTACCGAGCATCTGCCCGTCAAGCCGCCCCTTGCGTTCGACCAGAACACTCACATCACGCCCCACCATCGCCTCTTGCAGGGCGCGTTGCTGTTTGGTGATCAGGGCCTGAAGCTGTTGCAAACGTGCGTTGGCGACCGCGTCTTCTACCTGCGCACGCTCTGCGGCGGGGGTGCCCGGACGGGTGGAATATTTGAACGAATAGGCCTGCCCGTAATTGACCTGTTCAATCAAATCTATCGTTGCCTGAAAATCGGCGTCGGTTTCTTCAGGGAATCCCACGATAAAATCGCCCGACAACAAAATATCGGGGCGCACCGCACGAATCCGTTCGATCACCCGGATGTAACTTTCGGCGGTGTGGCTGCGGTTCATCCGCTTAAGGATTTTATCGCTACCCGATTGCACCGGCAGATGCAGATAGGGCATCAATTTATCGCTCTCGCCAAAGGCGGCAATCAAATCGTCCTGCATGTCGTTGGGGTGGCTGGTGGTGAACCGGATGCGTTCAAGACCATCCACCATTTCAAGGGCGGCAATCAATTGCGCCAATGTCCGGTCGTCGCCATCGTTTCCAACCCCGTGATAGGCATTCACATTTTGCCCCAACAAGGTGATTTCACGCACCCCGCGTTCCACCAGATCACGTGCTTCGGTGACGATCCGCCCCACCGGCCGCGACACCTCGACCCCGCGCGTATAGGGCACCACGCAAAACGCGCAGAATTTATCGCACCCTTCCTGAACCGTCAAAAACGCCGCCGGCGCACGGCGCGCTTTGGGCCGCGCCGTCAGATGTTCAAATTTGTCTTCTTCGGGAAAATCCGTATCCAGCGCCTTTTGCCCCTGCCCCGCGCGGGCCTCCAGTTCCGGCAAACGATGATAACTCTGCGGACCAACCACCAGATCAACCATCGGCTGGCGGCGCATGATCTCGGCACCTTCGGCCTGTGCCACACACCCCGCCACGCCAATCTTGACCTCGGGGTTTTCCACTTTATGCACTTTGAGCCGCCCCAGTTCCGAATAAACCTTCTCGGCGGCTTTCTCGCGAATGTGACAGGTGTTGAGCAAAATCATATCGGCATCTTCCGGCGTATCCGTCGTGACATAACCAGATGTGCCCAAAGCTTCGGCCATGCGCTCGCTGTCATAAACGTTCATCTGGCAACCGTAGGTTTTGATATAGAGCTTTTTAGCCTGCGACATCGCGTTTGATTCCAAAATTAGAGACCTGTTCCCGCGCCCAGTATAACATTATCACCGCGCGTTGAAGCCGTGTCTTGCAATGCACGCCGAATTAACCGATTCTAGGGATACTGTTTGCGGGGTCTGAGGGCAGCCATGAAATACGACGGGTTAGACGATTTTTTGAAAAACGGAACTGCAGCCTTGGCCAAAGGGCCGGTTGCGATGGTATTTGTTGAAGATGATGTCGAAATCGACACCACGCTGCGCCACCACCAACAGGCCGGTTTTGCCGAAGTGCTGGTGTTCATGCCCGATGCCTTTCCACTCTCCACAAACGTCGCCAAAACCGTGCACCGGATCACCTATGACATGAGTGTCGAGGCCGCCCTCGAAACCGCCGTCAATGCGATCATCAAGGCCGCTCCCAATATCTGGATGTATTATTGCTACAATGCCGAATACCTGTTTCATCCATTTTGCGAAAGCCGCAACATACCTGAACTCATCGCCTTCAACGTCGAAGAACGCCGCGATGCGGTGTTGTCTTATGTGGTCGATCTCTATGCTGGCGATCTGTGGCGCCACCCAAATGCGGTCTCGCTTGACGACGCCCACCTTGATCGCTCGGGCTATTACGCCTTGGCACGCGGCGACGTCAAAAATCATGGCCACCCCAAAGAACGTCAACTTGATTTTTTTGGCGGCTTGCGCTGGCGCTACGAAGAACACATCCCCGCCCCGCGTCGCAAAATTGACCGGATCGCGCTGTTCAGAGCCAAAGACGGTTTGATGCTATTGGACAACCACACATTCAACGACGAAGAATACAACACCTACGCCTGCCCGTGGCACCACAATATTACGTCGACTATTTGTTCATTTCGCACGGCAAAAGCCCTCAAAAGCAATCCCGGCTCAACCTTCGATATCGACAGCTTCAAATGGCACAATTCAACCCCGTTTGAATGGCACTCGCGCCAACTTCTTGATCTCGGCCTCATGGAACCGGGTCAGTGGTTCTAAGGTAGACCAAAAGAGAACCTATGCCTCCGGCGGGGATATTTGGAGAACAAAGATATCATTGTTCCATAAATATCCCCGCCGGAGGCTAATAGTTTTTTTACAGATTCTCGGTCTGAGGCATGCCCAAGACATGAAATCCGCCATCAACACGGATAATCTCGCCCGTGGTGCAAGCCCCGGCTTCCGAGGCCAAATAAACCGCTGTTCCACCCACCGCCTCAAGTGTCGCATTTTCTCTTAGAGGCGCATTTTCACCAGTATGCTTATAGGTTTTGCGCGCGCCACCAATGGCCGCCCCCGCAAGGGTTTTCATCGGCCCGGGGGAAATTGCATTGACCCGAATACCCTCGGGGCCAAGATCGTTTGCCAAATAGCGCACGGTCGATTCCAACGCGGCCTTGGCCACCCCCATCACGTTATAAAACGGCGTAACCCGGTTAGATCCACCATAGGTCAACGTCAACAATGTGCCACCGTTTTCCACCATCATCGGATGTGCGCGCCGCGCGATTTCTATGAAAGAATAGGCCGATATATCCAGCGAGTTTTTAAAATTGGCTCGGCTGGTGTTCAATATCCGCCCCGTCAGTTCGGATTTATCCGAAAACGCAATCGCATGCACCACAAAATCAATGGTATCCCAGCGCGCGCCCAGTTTTTCGAACGCCGCATCAAGCGAGGCGTCATCGGTCACATCGACATCGACCATGAAATCGCTTCCGACCCGTTCGGCCAAAGGGGCCAGTCGCTTACCAAAGGCATCACCCTGATAGGTGAATGCCAATTCCGCCCCCGCCTCGGCCATGGCTTTGGCAATTCCCCAAGCAATCGACCGCTCGTTGGCCACGCCCATAACAAGTCCGCGTTTTCCGCTCAAAACGCCCATTTTATCACCCATGATATTTAGAAAGAAGCATCGACCCGTTGGTGCCACCAAACCCGAACGAGTTGGTCATCACCGTATCAAGCCCCGCATTGTCCACCCGCGTGGTCGCAATTTCCGCCGGATCAAGTGCCGGATCAAGCGTTTGCACATTGATAGACGGCGCAATAAAATCGTTCTCCAGCATCAGCAGGCAATAGATCGCTTCTTGCGCCCCCGTCGCCCCCTGCGAGTGACCCGTCATCGACTTGGTCGAACTCACAGGCGGTGTTCTGCCTTGCCCAAACACGCGGCGCACCGCTTCGATTTCGCCGATATCGCCCACTGGCGTGCTGGTCCCGTGGGCATTGATATACCCGACCTTGCGATCCGCATCGAACCCGTCAAGCGCGAGCCGCATCGCCCGCTCCCCGCCTTCGCCAGACGGGGCCACCATATCATGGCCATCCGATGTCGCCGCAAATCCGGTCACTTCGGCATAGATTTTCGCGCCCCGCGCCAATGCATGGTTCAATTCTTCCAGCACCAGAATACCGCCACCGCCGCCAATAACGAACCCGTCACGATCCGCATCAAACGCGCGACTGGCCAATTCCGGTGTCGCATTATATTTGCTGCTCATCGCGCCCATCGCGTCAAACAGACAGGACAATGTCCAGTCAAGTTCTTCGCCACCACCGGCAAACATCACGTCCTGCTTGCCCATCATGATCTGCTCGCTTGCCGAGCCAATACAATGCAGCGACGTCGAACAGGCCGAGGTGATCGAATAATTGATGCCCTTGATCTGATACGCAGTGGCCAGATTCGCCGAAATCGTCGACCCCATGCATTTTGGCACCGCAAACGGGCCAATCCGCTTGGTCACGCCTTTATCAAGCACCGATTGATGCGCGATCAACATCGCAGATGTCGACGGCCCACCAGATCCGGCAATAAGACCGGTGCGCGGATTGATGATATCGCTTTCCTCAAGACCGGCATCGGCAATCGCCTGTCCCATCGCAATATGCGCATAGGCCGCCCCCGGTCCCATGAACCGCAGCGTGCGTTTTTCCACATGTTCCTTGATGTCGATATCCGGCGCGCCGGCAATCTGGCTGCGAAACCCGTGTTCCACCATCGCCTCGTTCGCGGTGATGCCCGATTTTCCGGCCTTCAACGCGGCCAGAACCTCGGCTTTGCTATTTCCAATCGACGACACAATGCCAAGTCCGGTGACCACAACACGACGCATATGCAACTCTCCCTTAGTTCCGCAAAATCAGCTTTCTGAAAATCAACTTTCCGAAAGTGCGACCTTCATATCTTTCACTTCGTAAATAAGCTCGCCATCGGCATGCACAACACCATTGGCAACCCCCATGGTCAACCGCCGCGTTTGAATCGCCTTGGTGAAATCAACGGTATAGGTCAACATCTTGCGGTCCGGCCGCACCATGCCCTTCAATTTGACTTCGCCAACACCAAGCGCATAGCCGCGCCCCTGCCAGCCGCGCCACCCAAGCGCAAAGCCGGTCAATTGCCACAGCCCGTCAAGACCAAGACACCCGGGCATGATCGGATTGCCCGGGAAATGGCAATCAAAGAACCACAGATCCGGCGTAATATCGAATTCGGCGATTATATGGCCCTTGCCGTTGGCCCCGCCATCATCGGAAACCTCGGTAATCCGGTCCATCATCAACATTGGCGGCATTGGCAGTTGGGCGTTGCCCTCGCCAAACAACTCGCCTCTTGCGCATTTCAAAAGATCGTCTTTGTCAAAACTGCTCGGAAAATCGGCCATTCTGGCATGTCCCCTGTCATAAATCTGTCAATTGTCGTGCTCTTGACCCCCTCTATCACCCACTCACACCTTCCTGCAAGTATGGTCAGCCAAAGGGGGAATCTCGTCTTTTCCCATACAACCTAAGCGAATGAGAATGATTTTCAATTGAAATTAGGTGCCAAGCGGCCTTATATAAGGTCAACAGCAACAGGAAACTGCCGCGATGACCGATGTAACACCTCAAAATGCCTCCAAACGTGGCACTGACTGGCTCACCGATGCGGGCCTGCGCCCGACCCGGCAACGTGTTGCGCTGGCGACGCTGTTGATTGGCGACGGCGAACACCGCCACATCACCGCCGAGAGCTTGTATTGCTCGGTGCGCGACCAAGGCGAAAGTGTCTCGCTTGCCACTGTCTATAACACCCTGCGCGCCTTTTGCGAGGCCGGCCTGTTGCAAGAGGTCATGGTGGATGGCGCCAAAAGCTATTTTGACACCAACACCTCGGACCATCCGCATTTCTTCTGGGAAGACAGTTTAACATTGTCCGACGCCCCTGCCGATCAACTCGGATTTTCCAATCTGCCACACCCCCCCAAAGGTGCCGAAATCACCAAGGTCGATGTGGTGATACGGGTGCGCAAACGCGCGGATTAATCCGCCAACACCCCGTACTACCCGTCATTCATGCGCCACTCGCGAATCCGCCGGTGCCTGCGCGCGGTCTAACATGCCGTAATCGCGCATCACCCCCGCCACCCGCAACCGATATCCCGAAAACACGCCGCCGCGCCCCTTGCCTTGCGCCACGCGATGGGTTTCAAGCGCGCGCCACCGTTCCACCGCCGCCTCGTCTTCAAAAAACGACAGCGACAGCAACTTCCTGGGATCGCTGAGGCTTTGAAACCGTTCCACCGATATGAACCCTTCGATCTCGGCCAAAACCGGACGCAAACCCGCCGCAATATCAAGGTATTCATCCTTGCGCCCCTCCGATATTTCAACTTCGAAAATCACCGCAATCATAGTTTTCTCCTCACCAATTCGATTGCCTTGACCCTGGAAAGCCGCAGCCCCAAGCACAAGTAATAATTTTCGAAAAAAGCCCTTTAACGCTGCGCCGAATCCCCCTAGTCTTTTTCAGGTAAGCAAGATTCGCCCATTCTATTCGAAACACTGGACACCTCGCGCCAACCTGCGCCACCTCGCTTCCCCCCCCCAAAAAATTCAACAAGGCCACGCCATGCCCACACCCGATTTTACCAATTTTTTCTCGGCCCCCGGTCAATTCTACCGTGGAAATCTGCACACCCATTCGACCAATTCCGATGGTGTTCTCTCACCCGAAGAAGTCTGCCGCAGGTATCAGGCCGAAGGCTATGATTTCATCGCCCTCACCGATCATTTTGTTGGTCTCTATGATTACCCGATTTCGGACACCACCGCGTTTCGCAATGATAATTTCACCACATTGCTTGGCGCCGAACTGCATACCGGCGCGATGGAAAACGGCCATATCTGGCATCTTCTTGCCGTCGGTCTGCCCGCCGATTTCACCCCGCCAAATGCGCCCGATTTCGGTGGCAATCATCACGACGAATCCGGCCCCGAAATTGCCGCCCGCGCCCGCGAGGCCGGTGCCTTTGTCGCCATCGCCCATCCGCATTGGTCGCAAATGTCCCATCAAGACGCCCAAAGTATCACGGCCGCCCATGCCGTTGAAATCTACAATCACGGCTGTGTCGTCGATAATGATCGCGGCACCAGTTTTCACACCCTCGAACGTCTGCTCAACGACGGCACACGTCTCAATCTTATCGCCACCGATGATGCCCATTTTTCGACCCCGGACCATTTCGGCGGCTGGGTCATGGTCAAGGCGCGCGAAAACACCCCCGAGGCCCTTCTCACCGCCCTGAAAGCCGGAGAATTCTACGCTTCCCTTGGCCCTGAAATCCACGATATCCGCCTTTCCGACAACAGCATTGAAGTCGACTGTTCCGCCGCAATTACCGTCATTATCCAAGGCAACCGCCCGCAATGCGCGGTGCACCACGGCACCTCGATGACCCGCGCCACACTGCCGCTTGATCGTCTCGGCGATTCTCCGTGGCTGCGCGTCACCGTCGTTGACAGCGCCGGCAAACGCGCATGGTCGAACCCGATTTGGCGCTAACACCGCGTATCTGGCAACACATCCGGCGCTTTTCCCAGCAACAACAACAAATTGCGCCGGATAAAATTTACCCGGATCAAATGCGGTAGGCTGCGCAGGAAATCGGGCAATGCGCCTTTTCCCGCCTTGCGCAATATCCGAAACGATACATCGGGCCGCACTGGAAAAAACAGCGCCTCACCCGCCGCTGCGCGCCCGTTCATCAAATTCTCAAGCGCGCGCCCCGTCGCCTTGGCATTATTCCAACTGCTTTTATACACCACACAACCGTTTCGATTGATGATAAAAACCGCGTTGGGAAACGACCCATAGGCCCTATGTGCCGTGCCTGCAAAATCATCGACAACAATTTCGCGCCCCTCATCATAGTCCGCGCGCAACGCCTGTGCCCGCGCCTGTTTATCCTCTGCGTTGCCATGCGCGCCGTAATGCCCGCCCGGATGGGCCTCGCGGATATAAAGCACCCGAAAATGCGCCTCGGGATATTGCGCCACCAATTCGGTCATCGCCGGGCGCCGCCCTTGAAACAACGGGCAGGTGATACTGCCCAGTTCCAACACCAGAAACGCGCCTTCGAAATCGAGCAACTCAACCGTCTCGCCACTTAAGGAAACTCTGAACAACATGGCTTTCGGCATGCGGAAGTTGTCGATTGCCGCTCGGGTTCACGGCACCAGCCGTTTTGCGGCCGCTTTCGCGACTGTTTTACCCCGCTCCCCTGATTTCAGGCAGACTCCGCCCTCA
>JAUZRV010000318.1 GCA_030950105.1 Rhodobacterales bacterium
TAGTGTATCGTCGTTCATGGCGGGCTGGATTTTCTGCTGGAGGTGAATGATCTTGTTCAACACCAAAATCATACGACATTTCAACAGCTTGATCTACGCCCGCCAAACGATTTACGCCGCTTCATGAATAATTCGGGATAAGTTTTCAATTCGAAAATCTCCATAATTTGGTCATAACTGTCCGCTATTAAAACACTGCAACACTCCGAAACCCAGAAGGCGAGAAATTTCAAATGTTCAAGAGTTCCTTGGGTCTTGCGACCAGCATTACATTTCTACTGAGTATCAGCGCAGCGTTGGCCGCACGCGAAGCCCCTGCCCGAATCCTTGTTATGGGCGATTCCCTTCTCGCCTCCCACGCCATTAGCGGCCGCGCAGTGGCTAATTCAATCGAATCCGCTTTGCAAGAACAAGTTAGGAATCGTTCGGTTGTTGGCGCCCGGATTTTGTATAACCTGCCGATATCCGGTGCATTGGGTTTAAAAATCGCCAAACAATACACCAAAGGGCAATGGGACTGGATCGTTCTCAATGGCGGCGGCAACGATGTTTGGCTCGGGTGCGGATGCAATCGTTGCGACCGCAAAATCAACCGCCTGATTTCCAGAACCGGCGACAATGGCGGCATACCGGATCTTGTGACCCGTTTGCGCAATACCGGCGCACGTATTGTTTATGTCGGGTATCTGCGCAGCCCCGGCTTTGATTCTCCTATTGAAAATTGCAAAGACGAAGGTGATGAACTCGAAGCACGGATCAAAGTAATGGCGAACCGTGACAATGGTATTTACTTCCTATCGCTAAGGGATTTGGTGCCTTACGGCGATCTATCGTTTCACGCCGTGGACCGGATTCATCCCTCGCTCAAGGCCAGCAGCGCCATTGGGCGGCTCGCAGCAGACATTATTCGCCGCAACGAACCGCAATAGGCGCAGATTAACAGCAGCTTTGCCCGCTCGGCGTTGGTGAGCATCCGCAGGCGTCGCCCTCGGTGGCAATCTCGACAGGCGTAACACCCTGTTTTTCATCAAAGGCAAAGTCGAGCTTTTCCGCCGCCTCATCGCGAATATGGCGGGCGATTTCGATCACCGCGTTGATTTGTTCGTCGGGCACACCGTAGGCGCGCAGGCGTTCAAGCTGACATTGGCCCATCGCCGGATGATTGGCCGCGATTCCCGAGGCAAGCGAAACCATCGCCACGATTGAATTGTGCAGTTGCGGGGCCTCAGTCACGCGCTTATCCACCCTTGAACAACGGTTGCTGTTGGCACCGATCCCGCATGGATCACTTTTTCATCGACCACCACACCGGGTGTCGACATCACGCCATACCCCATGATCGCCCCCATATCGGTGACCTTTTCAATCTCGACCTCGACGCCAAGCGCCTTGGCCTGATCGGCAATCAAATCGGCTGTGGTGGCGCATTTTTTGCAACCCGATCCCAGAACTTTGAAATGTTTCATATCTGTTTCTCCTTCTTCGTTACGCCAGAACAGCGTTGAATAAATATCCGACGCCAATGAAGGCGACAAACAAAATGCCGGTGAATGTCGCAATCAACGGCGGTTTAAGAACTTTGCGCAGGATGATCATTTCCGGCAGGGAAATCGCCGCGACCGACATCATCAAGGCAAGAACCGTGCCAATGGGAACGCCTTTGGCCATTAATGCCTCGACAATCGGGATCACGCCGGTTGCGTTGGAATAAAGCGGAATACCGATAAGAACCGCCGTGGGCACCGCCAGAAGATTGTCGACCGACGCGTATTTCACAAAGAACTCTTGCGGAATGAACCCGTGCAACACCGCCCCGATGGCAATTCCGACAAACACATAGATCCAGATCCGCCCGACGATCTCTTTCACTTGGCCCCACGCATAATCTATGCGCTGCTTCATGGAGGTCACCGGCGTCTCCGCGACGCCTTCGCCCATGCGGATTTTCCAAACATAGCCTTCGACCCATTTTTCCAGCTTGAAAAACTCGATGGCCAGTCCGCCAACGATCCCCACCGTCAGGCCCGCCGCAACATAGAGCAACGCCACCTTCCAACCCACCGCCGCCGCCAGCACCACAACCGCAACTTCGTTGATCATCGGTGACGCAATCAGGAACGACATCGTCACCCCGAGCGGAATTCCCGCCTCAAGAAACCCGATAAACAAGGGCACAGAAGAACATGAACAAAACGGCGTCACCGCCCCAAGCCCCACAGCCATAGGATACGATACCGCCCGCGAACGCCCCGCAACCACCTTGCGCACCCGTTCAGGGGTGAGCATGGAACGGAACATCCCGATCGCGAACACGATCAACACCAACAGGAAAAAGATCTTGGTAATGTCTTCGATGAAGAAATGCACCGACTCACCCAAAGGGGTATCGGGCGCCAGGCCAAGCAAAGAGTAGGCAGCCCAATCGGCCAACCGTGTGAAAATTTCGAACATTTTAATTGCTTTCTATGCGGCACAACGCGCCGGTCGGTCTTTCATATTGGCAAGTCGGGTCGCATCACCTTTGACTGCATACTCGTTGGATATTCCGGCAAGGGCGGCGGTTAGGATCTGTTCCTGCCAAGCAGGTAAATCAGGGGCAAGCGCATGATAAACCCATTGCGCATCGCGGCGCGACACAACCAACCCCGCCGCCTTGAGCGCATTAAGGTGACGCGATATTTTGGGTTGCGAAAGGTCGAGCGCGGCAACGAGTTCGCAAACGCAAAGTTCACCATTGGCCGCGATTAGGGCAAGCGCGCGTAATCGCGTTGCGTCGCCGAGCATCTGGAATATTTCTATCTGTTTCATGGCGCGTATATGCACCCAGTCGAATATACGGTCAAGTGCATATTTGATTTAACGCATATAATGGTCGCAAAAAAACCCGGGCACCTACGCGATGCCCGGGAAGTTGGTAAATGACCGATATATTTCAGCCTTAGCCGTTGGTGAACTCGGGATAGGCTTCCATCCCCAATTCGGCCATATCAAGACCGTTGATTTCGTCTTCTTCGGACACCCGCAGGCCCATCACCATATTCAGGATGAACCAGGCAACACCCGAGACCACCGAAACCGAAACGCCGACAATCACAATGGATTTGATTTGCACAATCAACGATGCATCGGCATTGGTCAGAACCACGGCCAGCGTGCCCCAGATACCCGCCATAAGATGCACAGGGATCGCACCGACCACATCATCAATTTTCAATTTGTCGAGGAACGGAACCGCGAATACCACGATCACCCCACCGACCATGCCGATCAATGTTGCTTCGCCCAATGTCGGGGTCAACGGCTCGGCGGTGATCGACACCAGACCGGCCAATGCACCGTTGAGAACCATCGTCAGGTCAGGCTTTTTATAAAGAACCTGCGTCAACAATAGCGCCACAATCGCGCCACCGGCAGCGGCGGTATTGGTGTTGGCGAATATCCGGCTGATGTCGGCGACGTTTCCGGCGGTATCCATATAGAGTTGCGACCCGCCGTTAAAGCCAAACCAGCCCATCCACAGGATAAACATCCCCAATGTCGCCAACGTAAGATTAGACCCCGGCATCGGCACCGTGCGGCCATTTTTATATTTCCCGATACGTGGCCCAAGGATAATCGCGCCTGTCAAAGCGGCCCAGCCCCCTACAGAGTGCACAACGGTCGAGCCGGCAAAATCAAGGAATCCCATTTCGTCAAGGAACCCACCGCCCCATTTCCAGCTTGCCT
>JAUZRV010000319.1 GCA_030950105.1 Rhodobacterales bacterium
AAGGCAGTTGTTTCAGGCTGGAATAGGCTCTTATTCCCGCAACTTCCTGCGCTTTTGGATGGACCGCAAACACATCCCCGCGAAACCCGAAATCTTTGGCGCGCCGGATCACTTCCTTGCACCATGCCCCGCCCCCGACCACGGCAATTGTGCGCGGCTGTAACATGCGCGATAGCGACGGCATCGTGTCTAGGCCCCCATAGCGCGCAAAAGTTCGCGACTGATAATATGGCGCTGAATTTCGCTGGTCCCGTCCCAAATCCGCTCAACCCGCGCATCCCGCCAGAACCGTTCGAGCGGATAATCATCCATCAATCCCATCCCGCCGTGAATTTGAATTGCGGCGTCGGTCACCCGCGACAGCATTTCACTGGCGTATAACTTGGCCGACGCGATCTCGCGATTCGCGGGTAATCCAGCATCAAGCCGGTTCGCCGCCGCCAACGTCAATAAATCAGCGGCATCAATCTCGGTAATCATATCGGCAATTTGAAAACTGATCCCCTGAAATTTGCCAATTTTCTGTCCGAATTGCTCGCGCTCTGCCGCGTAATCCAACGCATAATCAAACACCCGCCGCGCGCGCCCGACCGACATCGTCGCCACGGTAATGCGGGTGGCATAGAGCCACGTATTCATCACCGCAAACCCGCCATCAACTTCGCCCAACACTTGGGCATCCGGCAGACGGCAATCGTCAAACTCAAGGACCATATTCTTGTAACCGCGATGCGATACCGATTTATATCCGTCGCGAATGGTAAAACCGGGCGTGCCGCGATCCACCAGAAACGCCGTAATCCGCTTTTTCGGCCCTTTTGGTGTCTGGTCTTCGCCGGTGGCGATGAACACGATGATGAAATCGGCATGATCGGCACCGCTAATGAAATGCTTGGTGCCGTTGACCACCCAATCGCCGCCCTCGCGCAGCGCCGTGCATTTCATCCCGCGAATATCCGACCCCGCACCGGGTTCCGTCATCGCCAGCGCATCCATGCGTTCCCCGCGCACCGCCGGCATAAGGTAGCAGTCGATTTGATCGCCCTCGCACGCCATCAAAATATTCTGTGGCCGTCCGAAAAAGTGGTTCAACGCCATCGACCCGCGCCCAAGTTCACGTTCAACCAAAGCGAATTCAAGATGATTTAGACCCGCACAGCCCACCGTTTCCGGAAAATTGCAGGCATAGAACCCAAGATCAATCGTCTTCTGTTTGATCTCTTGCGCCAACTCGTGTGGCACCTCGCCGGTTTGTTCAATCAATGCTTCGTGTGGGTAGATTTCTTTTTCAACAAACGTGCGCACCGTGTCGGTGATCATTTGCTGTTCTTCGGTTAGGCCAAATTGCATATCAATATCCTAAAACAGTGTCTAACTTGCGTAATTGGCACCTTCATCGTCTAATATCGCCTTAAGCTCGGCCAAATGCCGGATGTCCTGTTCCGGATATTGCTCAAGCTCGACAGCGGTCTTTTCGGCGATTTCATCCGACAGAATCCGCAAGGGCTGACCGGTTTGTAGTGCCCGAATATACGTCTCGGCGGCGCGTTCAAAATAAAACAGCCGATTAAACGTTTCGGCAACGGTCGCCCCGATCACCATGACCCCGTGATTGCCCATGAGCATCACCTTTTTCTTGGGATCAACCAACAAGGCGGCACAGCGCGCGCCTTCGCTTTCAAAGGCAAGGCCGCTATAGCCGTCGTCAATCACATAGCGATTGAAAAAAGTGGCACAGTTTTGGTCAATTGGCGGCAGGTTAGAGTCTAATAATGACGCCAGAACCGTGGCGTGGATCGAATGAACATGCATCGCACATCGCGCGTGCGGGCAATGTTTGTGGATGCCGGCATGCAATCCCCACGCGGTCGGATCGGGCGCATCAGGGCCGCCTAATGCGTCGGCGTCATTGGCATCGACCTCGATCAGATCGCTGGCTTTGATCCGGGCGAAATGCCTCTGGTTCGGGTTCATCAAAAACCGCGTGCCCGCGTCATTGATGGCCATACTAAAATGATTGGCCACGCCTTCATGCATATTAAGCCGCGCCGTCCATCGAAACGCAGCGGCAAGATCAACCCGCTCTTGCCAATGTTCCATATTTGCCTGTTCTGTGGTCCGCTGTGTCATGGGATGCCTTTCGTTTGAAATACCGTGCCTGTGCCGATGCGCCTTTACCAACGAAAAAAACACGGGTAACCCATTAGTTAAACTAATGGGGGCATTATGATGGCAAAACAGACCCTACCACCGCTCAATTGGTTGCGTGCTTTTGAATCCGCGGCGCGTAACCTGTCGTTCACCGATGCGGCGCTTGATTTGAACATGACCCAGAGCGCGGTCAGCCAGCAAATCAAATCGCTTGAATCCCATTTGGGCAGGGCGTTGTTTCATCGTCGCCCAAAGGCGCTTGAATTGACCGAAACCGGCCTGACCTATCTGCCGGTGGTGCGCGATGCCTTTCGCACGCTGTCCCGAGGCACCCGCGCGATAACCGGCGAGGCGCATAATGTTGTTCAGGTGCAATGCAATCTGACATTTGCCACCCATTGGTTGGCGCCAAGATTGGCAAAATTCCGCGCGCGGCATCCCGATGTGCGTCTCAATATCATGACCGACCTGTGGGAACCGCGTGAACTTTCCGATGGGGCCGATGTCGAAATCCGGTTTTCGTTGCGCCCGTCAGAGACGACAAATGCCGAGGTGTTGCGCCGTGATACCTATTATCCGGTGGCCGCACCTGATTATGCCGTGACCCTTGATACCCTGGCGCAACAGCCGCTTTATGATTGCAGCAACCTGTTGTGCAATTGGGCTGCATGGGCCGAAGATCAGGGTCTATTATGGCCCAATCCGCCGATAACCTATGCCACAACATTTTCAATTTCACTTGCGGTGGCCTTGTCTGGTGGCGGTCTTGCGTTGGCGCATGATGCAATTGCCAAACACTATATCGACAACGGGCAACTGGTCGCCCCCTTTGGCCACCGTGCCATGATGCAAGAGGCGTATTTTTTGATCTGTTCGCCAAATTTGACCGCCAACGCCGACAAAGATGCCGGTGCCGCGAAATTTGCCGATTGGGTTCGCGCCGAAACCACCGCCGAAACTGCAACCGAATCGGGGTTGCGCTAGGATTAAAACCAGTAACAATTACGCATGGAAAAAATGAATAACAAAACCGAACCGGCAAACAATGTTCTTTGCCCCAATGTTCCTCCCGCCCAGTCCTTTGATAGCCCGAAAATGGCGGTTGACCGGCTCGTCGAGATTTACCAAACATCGTCGCAATTTTTATGCACCCATTTCGCCGCCGCATTGGCCGGAGATCTGCCCAAATCCCGCGTGCGCGCTTTTTACCCCGAGGTGCGGATCACCACGACCAGCTTTGCCAAAATCGACAGTCGGCTAAGTTTTGGCCACGTTTCCGAACCGGGCACCCATGCGACAAGCATCACCCGCCCCGATCTGTTTCGTCACTACCTTGAACAACAGATTGATCTGCTGATTGGTAATCACGGTGTTTCTGTCACGGTCGGTATTTCCGACACGCCCATTCCTGTGCATTTTGCCGTGGCCAATGATCTGTCGATTTCCGTGCCCCAAGACGGCGCCGCCGATTTTACCCTGCGCGATTTCTTTGATGTGCCGGACCTTGCCACCACCAATGACGACATCGTTAACGGCACTGACAAACCCAAATCCGACGGCACCATGCCGCTCGCCCCGTTTACTGCACAGCGCGTCGATTATTCGTTGGCGCGGCTGTCCCATTACACCGCCACTGATCCCGAGCATTTTCAAAACCATGTTTTGTTTACCAACTATCAGTTCTACGTTTCCGAATTTGAATCCTACGCCCGCCGGATGCTCAACGATCCCGATAGCGGTTATTCGAGTTTCGTAAGCACCGGTAATGTTGAAATCACTACCGCAGACGGCACGATCGACCGCGTTGATAAACTTCCCCAAATGCCGACCTACCATTTGAAACGCCCCGATGGTTCGGGCATCACTTTGGTCAATATCGGCGTTGGCCCGTCCAATGCCAAAACCGCCACCGATCACATCGCCGTCTTGCGCCCGCACGCGTGGATTATGGTTGGCCATTGTGCCGGTTTGCGCAATTCGCAATCGCTGGGCGATTTTGTGTTGGCCCATGCTTACCTGCGCGAGGACAAAGTGCTTGATGACGATCTGCCGGTCTGGGTACCGGTGCCTGCATTGGCCGAAATCCAGATTGCTCTGGAACAGGCCGTGGAAGACGTGACCGAACTCGAGGGTTTTGAACTCAAGCGGGTGATGCGCACCGGCACCGTGGCCTCGGTCGACAATCGCAATTGGGAATTGCGCGACCATTCCGGTCCGGTTCAACGACTGTCGCAATCACGGGCCATCGCGCTTGATATGGAAAGCGCGACCATCGCCGCCAATGGTTTCCGGTTTCGGGTGCCTTACGGAACCCTGCTTTGCGTGTCTGACAAACCGCTGCACGGCGAACTCAAACTTCCCGGCATGGCCAGCGATTTTTACAAAACCCAGGTCTCGCGGCATCTTATGATCGGTATAAGCGCGATGGAAACCCTGCGTGAAATGCCGCTTGAACGCATCCATAGCCGCAAATTACGTAGCTTCGATGAGACAGCATTTCTCTAAATCGGCAAAATTCGGCACAAAATGTGCGTTTTTCCCTTGTATTAACCCACTAATCGTTGTGCATGACGTCTACATCCTGTTAGGAATGCGCAATGAGGCCCAAGTATCAGGGCAATTAAGGAGACCAGAAAAATGGCAAAACCAATGACCAAGACCCAACTCGTAGCAGCACTTGCCGAGGAAATGGGCACAGACAAAAAATCCGCAAGCGGCGCACTTGATGCAATCATCGCCGTGATCACCAGCGAAGTATCCGGCGGTGGCGCTGTTACGCTTCCTGGCGTTGGCAAAATCTATTGCCGCGAACGTCCTGAACGCATGGTGCGCAACCCGGCCACCGGCGAGCAAATCAAAAAAGACGCCGACAAAGTCGTGAAAATGACCATCGCAAAAGCGTTGAAAGATAGCGTAAACGCCTAACACTTGCGTTTATTGCCAAATTACTAAAAAGGTCGCTCTAAGGGCGGCCTTTTTACATTTGAGAGACATCATGAACATTCGTGCAATAATTATGGGGCTGGCGTTCGCCTTTATGTGGTCGTCGGCGTTTACATCGGCGCGCGTTATCGTCGCCTACGCCCCCCCGATGAGCGCGCTATCGCTCCGGTTTTTGATATCCGGTGCCTTGGCCGTCATTATCGCGTTGTTTATGGGGCAATCCTTCCGCCTGACCCGTGGCCAATGGTTTGCCACCATCCTGTTTGGCGTCTGTCAAAACGGGCTTTACCTCGGGCTTAATTTTATTGCCATGCAGACCATCGAGGCATCGTTGGCCGCGATTATCGCCTCGACCATGCCGCTACTGGTGGCGCTTGCCGGTTGGATCGTATTCCGCGAGAAACTCAACAAGATGGCGATTGCGGGGTTGGTGATCGGCATTGTCGGCGTTGCGGTGATCATGGGCGCGCGCTTGCAAGGCGGCGTTGATTTGTTTGGTCTGATGCTCTGCGTGATAGGGGCGATTGCCTTGACCATTGCCACGCTTGCGGTGCGCGGCGCGTCCTCGGGTGGCAATGTCATGATGGTGGTGGGCTTGCAAATGCTGGTCGGCTCGCTTTGCCTTGGTTTGGTCGGCTTCACCACCGAGGACCTTACCGTAAACTGGACATGGCAACTTGGCGTGGCCTTTGCCTATACAACCCTGATCCCCGGCCTTGCGGCAACTTTGGTCTGGTTTACGCTTGTGAACCAGATCGGCATGGTCAAGGCCTCGACCTTCCACTTTCTGACCCCGTTTTTTGGCGTGGCGGTTGCGGCGGTTCTACTGGGCGAATCCCTCGGCCTGCGCGATGTCATCGGCGTTTTCATCATCATGTTGGGCATTTTGGCGGTGCAACTGTCGAAGCAATCGCCGCGGTTACGTGATGCGGCGTAAGGCGTAATTAACCCTTTGGTGATCTTTTTGACCAAGGGGTCCGCGCGCGCTGCGTTAACGCCCCAAAACCCGCATTGACGTATGCACGCGAACCATACGCAATACATAGCCCGAATTATTCATCAGCCTCCGGGTATTTCCTTCCGGCGCACTGGCTCGGCCGGGTTGACGGCGGCGTTTTGAACTGAGTTTAGAGTGTGCGTTGAAGGTTGATATCTGGGGGTGTTCGGGCGGCTGATGCCGCGTTGCTCATGGGCTTTGAGCATTGATACTCCCCATCATCGAGACCAGCGTTTC
>JAUZRV010000032.1 GCA_030950105.1 Rhodobacterales bacterium
GCAACGCGGCATCAGCCGCCCGAACACCCCCAGATATCAACCTTCAACGCACACTCTAAACTCAGTTCAAAACGCCGCCGTCAACCCGGCCGATCCAGTGCGCCGGAAGGAAATACCCGGAGTCTGATGAATAATTCGGGCTAGTAACATCAAACGAAACACACCAAGAGAATGGCCTACTCCTGCAGAAGCGAAATCCTCTATAGATGAAGGCATCACATAGGGGAAAAGCCGAAAGACCATTCGTTTAGAAATACCACTTAATATGAAAGGCTTATCCTGTAAAAGCCGCAAGGCATTATTGTCGGCTTCATGTAACAACGGGCGCTCCTTTGATAACTTCGAATTGTCCACCTTGACCCCCTGCCAATCCCCGTCCATATCCCCATATATGACCGACCTGAACAAAATCCGCAATTTCTCCATCGTGGCGCATATTGACCACGGTAAATCCACGCTTGCTGACCGGCTCATCCAGGAGACCGGCACCGTGAAAGAGCGCGATATGCAAGCGCAGCTTCTTGATACGATGGACATCGAACGCGAGCGTGGCATCACCATCAAGGCCAACACCGTGCGTATTGATTACAAGGCGGATGATGGCGAAACCTATGTTCTCAACCTGATTGACACCCCCGGCCACGTCGATTTCGCCTATGAAGTGTCCCGCTCCATGCGCGCCGTCGAAGGCTCGCTTCTCGTGGTGGATTCCTCGCAAGGCGTCGAGGCGCAGACCCTCGCCAATGTGTATCAAGCCATCGATGCCGACCACGACATCGTGCCCATTCTGAACAAAATCGACCTGCCGGCGTCCGATTGTGATCGTGTTGCCGAACAAATCGAAGACGTCATCGGCATTGATGCCACCGGCGCCATTCAGGTATCCGCCAAAACCGGCCAGGGCATCCACGAAACCCTTGAGGCCATCGTGCACCAACTTCCCGCCCCCAAAGGCGTGCGTGACGCGCCGCTCAAGGCGATGCTGGTTGATAGCTGGTATGACAGTTATCTCGGCGTGATCGTTTTGGTGCGCATCATTGATGGCGTGCTCAAAAAAGGCGACCGCATCCGCATGATGTCGAACAATTCCACCCATCTGGTCGAACGCATCGGCGTTTTCCGCCCCGAACGTGAGGTCATAGACGAACTTGGCCCCGGCGAAATCGGCTTCCTCACGGCCTCTATCAAACAGGTCCGTGACACCCGCGTTGGCGATACGATCACCACCGAAAAACAAGGCATCACCGAGGCGCTCCCCGGCTTTAAACCCGCCCAACCAGTGGTGTTCTGTGGCCTGTTCCCCGTTGATACAGCCCTGTTCGAGGATTTGCGCGACGCCATCGATAAACTCGCGCTCAACGACGCCTCGTTTAGTTTCGAAATGGAAACCTCCGCTGCGCTTGGTTTCGGGTTTCGCTGTGGTTTCCTCGGGTTGCTGCACCTCGAGGTGATCCGCGACCGGATTGAACGCGAATATGATATCGACCTGATCACCACCGCGCCTTCGGTGATCTACCACATTCACATGCGTGACGGCACCGTGCTTGACCTGCACAACCCCGCCGATATGCCCGACATGACCCATGTTGATCACCTCGAAGAACCGCGTATCAAGGCGACGATTCTGGTCCCTGACGAATACCTCGGTGATGTTCTCAAACTTTGCCAAGATCGCCGCGGCGCCCAAATCGACCTTACCTATGCCGGTTCGCGCGCCATGGTGGTCTATGATCTGCCGCTCAACGAAGTGGTGTTTGATTTCTACGACCGCCTGAAATCCGTCACCAAAGGCTATGCCTCGTTCGACTACCAAATGACCGATTATCAACAGGATTATCTGGTTAAAATGTCGATCCTTGTGAACGACGAACCCGTTGATGCGCTGTCGACAATGGTCCACCGTGATCGCGCCGAAGCGCGCGGGCGGGCCATGGTTGAAAAACTCAAAGACCTGATCCCGCGCCACATGTTCAAAATCCCGATCCAGGCGGCGATTGGCGGCAAAGTCATCGCCCGTGAAACATTATCCGCCATGCGCAAAGACGTAACCGCCAAATGTTACGGCGGCGACATGTCCCGTAAGAGGAAACTTCTGGATAAACAGAAGAAGGGCAAGAAAAAGATGCGCCAGTTCGGTCAGGTGAACATCCCGCAAGAAGCGTTTATCTCGGCGTTGAAGATGGATAATTAATGGCTTCAAAGGCCACCCCAGAAAAACTGTATCGCTTTCGTTCAGCCAATACGCCGCACTTTGAAGGCGAGCTTAGAGAAGCAGTATTATTCCACAGGGTTTGGTGTGCCCCGTGGATAGCCAAAATGACCCATTTGAAGCCCTCCCAGCATTTATTGACAGCCCTATTCAAGAAATGCGGGATCTACTCACGTTTATCAGGAAACGGCACGGACCAAGCATAGCTGTTTCGGGCAGCAACATGATAAACCTAACAAACGCTCACGGGCCGCACAGAATCCGACAATCACGCGTTAGGAAGATGTTGCGAAGCATTCCCAATGCCCAACGGCTTCCGAAAGGGTCCTTTCAGCACCAACGAAGAACGACAAAGATTGCGGCCTTTTGCGAAAACTCTGAATCTTTGCTTCTCTGGGCACATTATGCGGATTCCCATCAAGGTGTTCGCTTAGATTACACATGGGAGCAAGGTAAGAGTAGTAATAGGAATACTCGGCGGCGGAGCCCGGGTCGGAACCGGAGTTAGAACCGGCTCGAATGCTGCTGGGGTTGCTATCGGTGGCGGCATCTTGTCTATGAGTTCGAAACCGATAGGGGATGGGACCTCGGGAAAATCTAGATCCGAGGAAGTTGCTCGAGAAGGCGAAATGTGTACAAGTCAGGGCGATTTACTGAAGGTTAGAAAGTTGTTGCAAATCATAGGGGTATATGAATCTTTGTTCTGAACGTCAGGCCCGGAGGTTATTATCTTGATTTCAGTTCGATCAGTTTTACGTCAGGTTCCTGATCCGCGCGGC
>JAUZRV010000320.1 GCA_030950105.1 Rhodobacterales bacterium
TCTTCTTGTAGGCCTGCTCAAGTGACGAAAAACTCTGCTGTTTCAATGCCAATTCTCCCGTAAGTGCTGCCAGAATTATAGCACGGAAATCAGGGCTTTGTTCAGAGATTCCTTAGAAAATCTGCTGGCAAGGCGGTTAGGTCAATCAATGCGGGATTGAACAGGGCCAATTGCCGGTTGCGATCAAAGATGGCCAACCCGATTGAAAGGTGGGCAAAAGTTTTTGTGAGTGTTTGCACGAAGTTACGCTGTGCAATTTCAGCATTAACAACGGCATTCACGTCTATCGCATAGTTCATACATGTGTCGCCGTTTCGAACAATGCTCACATCATACCAGCGCTGGTTTTCTGAACGAATGGTATTTAGGGCCGTGCGGGAACGGGTCACATCAACGCCATCTACACAATTTAAATCAAATAACTTAATTTGCGTGTCTTCCTCTACTGCCTGATCGGCAATCACTTCCTCGTGCAGGGTATCGTATGCGGCGTTGGTCCAGATCACATTGCCAGCGCCATCGGTTTGCCAAACTGGATAGGGCGCGTCCTTTATCGCTATTCGCAGGGTCGTTAATTCATGCTGGAGCAGGGCAAGTTTGTGTTGATCAGTGGTTTCATTGTTGTCTTGCTCGACCAGCTCCACATGGATCATGCCATCCCACCACTCGGTCAAAACCTGACCGTTATCGTCGTTGCCTTCTGCGGGGGAAATTAATTGTCCCGTTGCATCCGATACCTCGGCGAAAGCGGGAAACCCCGGGAACCGTGGCGCCATTATTTCGCGAATACGGGACCAATTAGTTTGGCCCGATTTGGTGGTGCCGAGCAATCCATAGGCAGATACGGTTGCATCAATTAGACGTTCGCCTTCAAACAGGAAACAAGTGGTATGGGCGGCTTCGAAACCACCATTTCTAGCGCCCGCGGTTTTTTCAGACGAGCGCAGCAAAAACCAGACGGCTGCAAATGCTGCAAAGATGCAAATGCACCCAATTATCAATATTTCGGTTAAACCGATGGAGTCCATCACCTAAATCCCTGCTACTGCCCCAAAGGCCATCTTTGGTAATAAGAGTTAACGGCACGTTAACGCGTGGCTATTTTCTAAAACTTTAGTGGCTTATTTTCGCCAACCGGAACCGCAAAATCACCTTTGATGGCGTCAATTTTTCGACGCGGCCAAGCGATCTCGATAATCGCGCCGCGGCGTTCAAAGTGATCACGGTCACGACTGTGATCGTCCGACCCGTTGGCAAAATCAAGTTCGGCCCCGGTGCGTTCGAGCAAGGTTTTAGCGATAAACAGACCAAGGCCCATCCCCTCGTATTCAGGGCGTTGGGTTAGCTCGCGATTAGCGCGGCGAGACGGCATAAACGGATCGCCGATCCGACCAATAAGTTGGGGGGGGAAACCGGGGCCATCGTCCATAACCCTGATTGAAACAACGTCTTTTGACCAACTCGATTCGATCCAAACGGTTTCGGTGGCGAAATCAACGGCGTTTTGGATCAGGTTGCGCAATCCGTGAATGACTTCGGGCAACCGAAGGATGTAAGGGGGACGTTCTGTGCAGTCCAAATTCGGGCAATCCTCGAAAATCACATTGATTCCACGGCCTAAATGGGGTTCGGCGGCGTCGCGCACGACCGTGGTAAGCGGCGCTTTGTGAAGAAACAAATCATCTTTTCCGGCCTGCCCCATTTCGCGCAAAATATTACGGCAACGATCGGTTTGTTCACGTATGAGACGGGCATCTTCCTGCAACTCGGGATGGCCCTCAAGATCGTTGATCAATTCGGTGCTGGCAATTTTTATCGTGGCAAGGGGTGTGCCGAATTCATGCGCGGCGGCGGCCACCACGCCGCCCAGATCAGTCAATTTTTGCTCGCGGTTCAGGGCCATTTGCGTGGCCTGCAATGCATCCGACATCGAATGCATTTCGGTGGTTATCCAGCGCGAATAAACCCCGAGAAACAGCACAGCAATTGAAATAGCGACCCAGTTGCCAAAGATGAAGATCTGGGGAATTTGCAGGATATAGCCCTGGTCGGTGCGCAAAGGCAGGTGAAAGATTGCCAAAACCGACACCATCATGATGGCGACAGAACCGAGAAATATGGTGGAGCGCAAAGACAAGGCCGCCGCTGATACGATCACCGGGCCAACAATTAAAACCGAAAACGGATTGTTCAAACCGCCAGTTAAAAACAACAGCAAGCCAAGTTGAACAAGATCGAACAGCACCATAAGGAGGTTTTCGAATTCCGACAGGCGTTTGCTCTCCGGGAAGATTATATTGGCGACCAAATTGCCAATCGCGGATACCCCAACCACCAGATAGCAAAGGCCGAACTCGAGTTGTAGGTGAAATATTTGCTGGGCCACGACAAGGGCCGCAACCTGTCCGAAAATCGCACCCCAGCGCAGCAGGATTATCATCCGCAGCCTGATCCAACTGCCACGTTGGCGGGTTCTGAATAGTCCCAAATCGGTTTTGGTCATCTGCGCGCCTACGTCCTGTTGTATCTTGCAAAGGGAATGTTAAATGTGTCCAGAGATAGGATCACTATAAATACGACGCTTGCAAAGGAAACGCAAAGAAATGACACGTATATTCGCAATTTTGGCAGGAGTTGTCGTAGTCGGATCTATCGGCTTCACTTGGGTGATGACCAATAGGGCCGGCACAGATGACAAATTTGCCCAGTGTCGCAGCACCCAGATCGCCGGCGGCACAAGCCAGATTGGCGGGCGGTTTACCCTTGTGGATGAAACCGGAAAAACCGTGACCGACAAGGATGTGATTGACCAGCCTGCACTAATCTATTTCGGCTATGCGTTTTGCCCGGATGTTTGTCCGCTGGATAATGCCAGAAATGCAGAAACGATTGATATTCTGGATTCCCAGAACCGGACGGTGAAACCTGTTTTCATATCAATTGATCCCAAGCGTGACACCCCGGAGGTATTGGCCGATTTCACGGATAATTTGCACGAAAGAATGCTTGGCTTGACCGGCAGCCCCGAGCAAGTGAAAGCGGCGAGCAAGGCCTATCGCACCTATTTCAAGGTAAACGAGCCGGAAGATGGTGATGAAGATTACTATTTGGTAGATCATTCGACATTCACCTATCTGGTGTTTCCGGAAGAAGGATTTGTCGAATTTTTCCGCCGCGATCTTGAGCCTGAAAAAATGGCTGAACAGATCGGTTGTTTTCTGGATGCCCGTTAAACAGATGGTAATTTGACCCCGACCCGTAGGCAGGGTAGAACCCAAATGTAACTGTTTTATATCAGCGCGATAATCGGGGAGAAACGGCATGGCCGACAACCTGCGGGACATCGGAGAAGACAATACTATGCTTCTTCTGGACGACGATGAGCCGTTTCTGCGCCGTCTGGCGAAAGCGATGGAAAAGCGTGGTTTTGCTGTGGAAACAGCGGGTTCCGTTGCCGCAGGCAAGGCAATTGCCACGGCGCGCCCACCGGCCTATGCGGTTTGTGATTTGCGTCTTGAAGACGGCAATGGTCTCGATGTGGTTGAGGTGCTTCGCGAGAAGCGCCCGGAATGCCGGATCGTGGTTTTGACCGGATATGGTGCGATTGCAACAGCTGTTGCAGCGGTAAAAATTGGCGCGACCGATTACCTGTCCAAACCGGCAGATGCGACGGATATCAGCAATGCGTTGCTCGCGCCGGAAGATGAAATGCCCCCGCCCCCCGAAAACCCGATGAGCGCGGATCGCGTGCGTTGGGAGCATATTCAGCGGGTTTACGAGCTTTGTGATCGCAATGTTTCGGAAACCGCACGGCGATTGAACATGCATCGCCGCACGTTGCAACGGATTTTGGCGAAACGTTCTCCGCGCTAGAGGTCAAAGTATTTGATCAATTTCCCAAGGCCAATGGTCGCGCGAATGATCATCCGATTTCGTCCAGAAGAATTTGATGGCGATTGGTGAAATCGTTACGGGCTTCGATTGGTGGGCGCAGGCGTATCGTAAGGTCGCCAATAATCGACACATCAGGCACACCAAATAATTTACCGGCCTCGGATGTTGTAAATCCGGCAATTTGAGTGGCCTCCATCCAGGCGCTAATTTTATCGGCTTTTTTGATTTGCTTTTTGATCGCGACGGGAAGGGTTGCAGGCAGGCCAAAACGCAAATGGATAGCAGCGGTCAATCGGTCGTCAAGCGCCCCATATCCCGGTCCAACGGCGGCCTTGACCGGAGAAATCATATCGCCAATCACATATTCCGGCGCATCATGAAGAAGGGCCGAAAGCCGCCATTTTGCCGGTGCTTTCGGATTCAGGCGGGAAAACAGCGTTTCAACCAGAATGGAATGTTCCGCGACAGAATACGCATAATCCCCCATGGTTTGCCCGTTCCAGCGTGCAACAAAGGCAAGACCATGGGCGATATCAATGATTTCGATATCCATCGGTGTCGGGTCAAGAAGATCAAGACGACGCCCGGAAAGCATACGTTGCCATGCACGGGGTTTTGCCGTGCTCCGGTTGCTCAATCGTTTCGCGTTCATTTTGACTGTCCTTCAAAGCCCATATTCGTAACTGCATGGGTTTTGTCACAATTGCGGCGCGGATTCAATTTGTCACGCAGCTGCCGTTTGAGCAGTATGGAAACCCGTTATCCGTTGGTAGGGATAAAAATGGCGTTGCGTTCAATGACACCAGCGGCCCGATAGTTCAACTCTGGAAAATGGTTTCTCAGGGTGCGCAAATACAGCCGTTGAATACGGGGGCGCGCGGCCTCAAGGATGATAATCGGTTTGGAACCGGCAATCATCCGGCGCGCCCCAAGAATGGCCTGAAGTTCAAAACCTTCGATATCCAACTGCAAAATCGAAACCTTGCGATTGTCCGGAACCAGATCATCCAATGTGGTAACCGTGACGTCGATGGTGTTTTCGCCCTGCGCATCATCGACGATTTTGGCCCGTGCTGCCATCGCCTGAGATCCGGAACCGCGCGATATTTGCAACGGCAATATGCCGGGTGTTTCCCCGACTGCGACGGGCGAGAGCACGGCATTTGTCAAATTGTTCAACTGCATCGTGTGTTGCGCAGCCGCATAACTCTTTGGATTTGGTTCAAACGAATGTAGTTGGGCATGGGGTTGTAGCGCCTGACACATCGCCGGAAAGAAGTCGCCAACAAAGGCACCACCGGTCACGATATCACCACTGCCGATGTGGCGAGCCATAAATTTGAGGGTGTCGGGTTCATAAACCTTGCCCTGCCGTAACAAAGTCGGAACCTCGCGGGCGGCGTAATCTTTGGGAATACAATAGAAACCGTATTCATTGGCAGCAATATGATGGTCAAACTCTGGTGTTGCATCGGGTGTTTTGCCGACAATCTTGAGATTTCGATCAGGTTTTCGGGAAGTCGCACCTGACAGATCCGTCGACGACATTTCATCCGCAAATATTTTCGTAGTGTTTACCATTTTGATGACTATCCGGCCTAAAAGGTTTCGTTGTTAACAAATGGTAAACAATAGAATTTGGGCAAAATTGAGGCTATTTGCGATATACGGGTGCGCCGCACAGGGTGATTCAGAGAAAGTGGGATTATCGTTCTGCGGCGATGATCTCGACTGCCTTTGCGCGGTTATCCTGTACGAGTTCAATCGCCCTGGTTGGTGATTTTGCGATGCGTTTGAGCAGGGTGATAGCGGCGCTGGTG
>JAUZRV010000321.1 GCA_030950105.1 Rhodobacterales bacterium
TGAGGGCGGAGTCTGCCTGAAATCAGGGGAGCGGGGTAAAACAGTCGCGAAAGCGGCCGCAAAACGGCTGGTGCCGTGAACCCGAGCGGCAATCGACAACTTCCGCATGCCGAAAGCCATGTTGTTCAGAGTTTCCTTTGCCGTTCAAAAACAACGATCGAAGCGCTTTGTATCGCCTGACCCGATACTGGCTGAACTCGCCTTTTGGCAAAGAAAAAGGCGAATGGGCCTATTCGGTCATTGATCGCAAATTATTTATTGAAACTATGATCGGCACCAAAAGCGACCTGCCTCTGGTCGAATACAAACTCCATATGTGCAAAGGCAAAATCGCCTCTTCTTTTCGCATTGAACAACGCACCGGACAGGCCCCGATTGCGGTTTTTCTGGACCAAACCGGGGCCGCCTTGCCCGAAGAAGTGGGCGGCAAATACCAACGCGCCGATACGGCGGATACCGGCATGTATGCACAAGTACTCAAACTATCAGAGATCCTTGGCGCGGATTTCGACTATGTGCGCGTCGACACTTATACATTGGGCAACGACATCTATTTCGGCGAACTAACCATCTACTCCGGCAGCGGCTTTCCGACTCTCGAGAACAAAGAATCGCGCCGGCGCTGGAACAAAAGCTGGGATTTGCGCGATACGTGGTTTTTGCAAACCCGGCACACAGGCTGGAAGGCCCGGTATGCCGGTGACTTGCGGGCCTATCTGGACATCGCTAACCGGCTTTCTCCATAGACCTCTGGAGACCTTGAAAATCTCCTCGCGGGGCTTGTGAAAAAATGTCATGTTTCCGATAGGAAACGTCGTTTTTTGCTATCTCGATTCGCTCATTTCGTTTATGACAAGCCTCTGCGCCCTCGCTCAAAGGCTTGTTCAATGTTTCTCAGCGTATTTGATATGTTCAAAGTCGGCATCGGCCCGTCGTCCTCCCATACGATGGGACCGATGGTGGCCGCAGCGCGGTTTCTCGACAAAATGCGCGCCGCGCCCTTTGACTGTGTTGGCCTGCGCGCCTCTTTGCATGGTTCGCTTGCCTTTACCGGCATCGGGCACGCCACCGATCGCGCCACCATCCTTGGTCTCGCCGGGTTTGTCCCCGAAACCTATGACAACGCCAAGGCCGAAATTGCCCTTGCCGAGATCCGCGAACAGCATTTTGTGACCCCTGACGGCCTGCCCCGCCTCAAATTCAATCCCCATAATGATCTCGCCTTTGATTATGGCCCGCCCCTGCCCGGTCATACCAACGGCATGATATTGATGGCGACCGATGCCCAGGGCGATGTGATCCTGCAAGAAACCTATTACTCCATCGGCGGCGGTTTCGTGATGACCGACGCCGAATTGGCCGCAGGTAAGGACACCGACGAAGGCGATCCGGTGCCCTACCCGTTCAAATCCGCCGCCGAGATGTTGGAAATGACCGTCACCACCGGCAAAACCATTGCCGAACTCAAAACCGCCAATGAAATCGCCCGCGGGTGTCCGGTAAGTTTAAAATCCGGCCTCACCCGTTTGTGGCAGGTGATGAACGATTGTATCGAACGCGGCCTGGTCACCGATGGTATCCTGCCCGGCGGCCTGAATGTGAAACGCCGTGCCAAATCAATTCACACCGCTTTGATGGCCGAACGCGGGATGAACCTCACTGCGCCCCATACCATTAACGACTGGATGAGCACCTATGCCCTCGCGGTGAACGAAGAAAACGCCGCCGGTGGGCAGGTCGTCACCGCCCCCACCAATGGCGCCGCTGGCGTCATGCCCGCCACCATCCGTTATTGGCTCGACCATGTGCCCGGCGCCACCATCGCGCGGGTTGACGAATTTCTGCTCACCGCCGCCGCGATTGGCGGTCTGGTCAAATTCAACGCTTCAATCTCTGGCGCCGAAGCGGGATGTCAGGCCGAGGTCGGCTCTGCCGCCGCTATGTCTGCCGCTGGCCTATGCGCGGTTCTGGGTGGCACCCCGCAACAAATCGAAAACGCCGCCGAAATCGCGCTTGAACATCACCTTGGCATGACCTGCGATCCGATCAAGGGGCTGGTGCAAGTGCCCTGCATCGAACGCAACGCGGTTGGCGCGATCAAGGCAATTTCGGCGGCATCCCTGGCGATGCGCGGTGACGGCACCCACCTCGTGCCGCTGGATGCCTGTATCGAAACCATGCGTGTTACCGGCCTTGATATGGGCACCAATTACAAAGAAACCTCGCTTGGCGGCTTGGCGGTAAATGTTCCAAATTGCTAAGCCCTGCCGGTCTTGCGCCGCCACAGGATGCCCAACAGGTCGAATTTCCAGTAAAACCCACCGATAACCCGCCTTAGGTGGCGCAACCTTAGGGAAACTCTGAACAACATAGCTTTCGGCATGCGGAAGTTGTCGATTGCCGCTCGGGTTCACGGCACCAGCCGTTTTGCGGCCGCTTTCGCGACTGTTTTACCCCGCTCCCCTGATTTCAGGCAGACTCCGCCCTCAAGCATCTTCGCGCGAGGTAGAGGTAGGCGAGCGCCATAAGGCTGAATCTCTGCGCCTCGTTTTTGGCCAGCCCGCGATAGCGCACCGTGCGATAGCCGAACCGGCATT